>NZ_CP025791.1:300000-600000 GCF_002886045.1 Flavivirga eckloniae
CCTTTTAATTTACAAGTTAATAAGGCTCTTCGCTTTAGCTTATCTTAAGTACTTCTATTAAGCTCAGCATCAACTAAAGTCGAAAGGCTTTAAATGACAAAATGAATTACTCTTATTTTATTCACTAATTATAGCCTAGATTAGCTAGTTTTCTTTTTATTATGTCTTTTAGAGACTCTTAAAAAACGAACAGTAGCAGCATACTATAGCCTAACGAGATCAATTCGTATAACTTTTAGAAATACAAGTAGTTATAATTTTGTAAGGCTTACTGCTACACTCACATTTAAAGTATTTGAAAAACTAAGTTGTTCGAACAATTCATTAACCATTTTGAATAATTTACCCACTTTACTTCCTTGGTTTATTGACTAATTTTGATTGCCCCCACGACTAAAAGTCATTCAAAATTAACTTAAAGTAAAGCCCTTTTATGAAAAAAGACTTGTTTATTCTAAATAGTGATAGAGCTTTAGTGGAAAGTCTTAAAGAAGGAAAAATAAAAGCATTTGAAAAGTTATTTAATAAATATAGTAAGAACCTATATGGTTTTGCTTTAGGATATTTAAAGTCTCCTGTAGAAGCAGAAGGTGTTGTGCAGGATGTCTTTTCAAAAGTTTGGGAAAAAAGAGCTGATTTAAAACCAGAACATAGTTTCAAATCTTACATTTTTACCATAGCATTAAACTTGATAAAAAAAATATTTATTAAAAGAAATAAAATTCGAACCTATTTAAATTCAAAAGAAAAGGTCATTGATTTTGATCAATCCACTTTAAGTCAAATTGATTATAATTTTATGATGAAACGAGTTATGGAATTGGTTTCTAAAATGCCGGATCGCAGGCGAGAAACATTTATAAAAAGCCGTTTTGATGGACTGTCTGTAAAAGAAATAGCTAAAGAAATGAATGTTAGCCCTAAAACTGTAGAAAACCAAATTACTTCTGCCCTAAGGTTTATCAAGCTCAATTGGGATTTTAACGAACCTCAAGAAAAAGCACAAATAGTATAGAGCTTATTAGTATCAAAAACTATTTACTTTAGTACATTTCACTTTAAACTTCTAAAAACATTTGGCTCGAATTATATGAATTCGTACTAATTAAGTTTTACAATCTCTAGTCTTTTATATTTCGGTATTTCTCTTTACAAACTTTCAGCCTTAAAATGAGTGTCAGTCCTATTACCGTAAGGTCAATGCGTCTTAATTAACATAATAAACTTATTTAGGTTAGTAGGGGAACTCTTTAGTTTAAGGATATTACCACCAAGCATTTTGTTTGCCCTCATAAATAACATTTTTTTGATGAAACAAAACATTGATAGGAAAAGAATAAAAAACTATTTCTCTGGCAATTATGACCAAAAAGATAGTTTATATATAGAAAAATTGTTTTCAAATACAGAAGTAGAAGAAGAATTGAAAGCATTTCTTGAGCAAAATTGGAATGAATCTCATAACCAATATGATATACCAGACCACGACTTAGATCATATATTACTTAGACTTTATGAGGAAATAAATCAAAAAGAGCAAAGTAACTCACAAAAAAATATCTTCATTAAAGTATGGAAAGCTTATGCTCGCATAGCCGCTATATTAATACTACCTATAGCATTTATGTGCATGATTTATTTTAATGTAGTACAAGAAGAATATACAAATGAAGATTCTTATGTAGAAGTTAGCGCGCCTTTAGGTTCTAGGGTTCAATTCACACTTCCAGATAGTAGTATGGGTTGGTTAAATAGTGGTTCTAAAATTAAATACCCGGCAAAGTTTGGTAAAACCAGAGATGTTGAATTAACTGGTGAGGCTTGGTTTGATGTTAAAAAAAATGCGAGCAAACCTTTTAATGTATATGCCTCTAATGTTAACATCTCTGTTTTAGGAACGCAATTCAATGTTTCAGCCTATCAAAATGAAAAAGTAGATGTTGTTTTAGAAACTGGAAAAGTGAAGTTAAAACAGCTAAATACTAGTGAAGAGTTGGAAATGGATCCACAAGATAGAGTTGTAATAAATACCGAAGATAATAGCGTAGATAAAACAAAACTAGAAGAAGCCTATAAGTATTCTAGTTGGAAAGAAGGTAAACTTATTTTTAGAAACGACCCCATTAATGAAGTCGCAAAAAGATTAAGTAGGTGGTACAATGTATCGGTTGATATCGAGAATAAAAATGATAAAGATTTACGGTTAAGAGCAACATTTGTAGATGAAGATATTGAAGAAGTGCTACGTTTATTAAAGATGAGCTTCCCTATTGATTATAAAATAGAATCGAGAGAGAAAGACGAAAATAATCAATTCAGTAAACGTAAAATAGTAATTAAAGTTGAATGAAAAATATACAAAAACAACTAACTAAATATAAATATATGCCTATGTGAATTTGAGATAAAAAAGAACAGGAATGTAGTTGCAATACATCCCTGTTAAAAATTATTAGCAGAATTAACAAATTAAAAAACTACTAAATAACAAAAATATGAAAAAAAAAGCAGAGCGGTGTGATCTACAATCGCGCCGTATTAGAAATATCTTGAGAATTATGAAAATATCGGTATTCCTGTTTTTAGTTACAGTTACAAGTGTTTTTGCAAATGGTTCTTATTCCCAGAATAAAAAAATGACCTTAAACATGACGAATGTAAAACTGGGATCTGTACTAGATGCTATTGAAGAAAAGAGTGAATTTTATTTTCTTATCAATAAAGACCTTATCGACGAAAACAGCATTGTTAGCATTAATGTAACAAAGACTAAAATAAGCAATATTTTAGATCTATTATTAAATAAGAACAAAATTGAATACGTCATTCAGGATAAGCAGATTGTTTTCATAAAACGTGAGCTTCAAAAAATGAAAGGTGTTACTAATCAAGGGGTAACAACTAGTGACCTTTCTGTGAATTTAGAAACATCTCTTGTAAACATAAAAACTGTTCAAAATAAAATTAGAGGTAAGGTCACAGATGCCAATGGTGTGGCACTTCCAGGTGTTAATGTTATAGTAAAGGGAACCAGTATAGGAGCACAAACTGACTTTGATGGAGATTACTCTTTAAATGTGCCTAGTGATTCTACTATATTGGTTTTTTCTTATTTAGGTTTTAAGACGCAAGAAGTAGAAATTGCCAATAAAACATTAGTAAATATCTCTTTAATTGAAGACATAGCAAAATTAGAAGAAATTGTTGTTGTGGGTTATGGAGGTGTTAAAAGGAGTGATTTAACAGGTTCCGTTTCATCTGTAACTCAAAAAGACATTCAGGAGATCCCAACGAATACGATTAGTAATTTGCTACAAGGTAGAGCCGCAGGAGTACAAGTAACCACTGGTGATGGAGCACCCGGAGGAGGAATCAATATTAGAATTAGGGGAAATAGTACCATCACTGGATCTACAGAACCTTTGTATATAATAGATGGATTTCCTGTTAATAGTGATAACGATGACCTTTATGTAGGTGGTGGTTTTAATGAAGGAGGAGATGATAATAAAGTACGTGCAAATGCATTATCTTTTATAAACCCTGCCGATATAGAATCCATTGAAATATTAAAAGACGCCGCAGCCACAGCTATTTATGGTAGCAGGGGGTCTAATGGTGTTGTACTTATTACTACTAAAGGAGGCGCTATTGGTAAAACAAAAGTAAGCGTTAATTATTCTACAGGTGCCCAAACTGTTATTAAAAAAATTACCACATTAGATGGACCAGCTTGGGTAGCAGGATTAACAGAGGCAGAAATTAACAACAATATAGCTCCTGCAGATGTAAGGTATAACGGTTCTGACGAGTTTCATCCATTAGCACAAAATGCCGAAACCCATAATTGGCAAGACATTTTATATAGAACAGCATTAATACAAGATGTTTCAGTGACTTTTTCTGGAGGAACAGATAAAACCAAATATTTTTTATCTGGAAAATATTATGATGCTGAAGGTATCATGGTAGGGTCTAACTATGAGGACATGCAAGCGAGATTCAACCTAGATCAAGAAGTAGGTTTTCTTAACCTAAAGAGTAACTTTTTGGTGAGTCACAATATTAATAATAGAGTTCCCGCAGGAGCAGGATTCAATTATAATGTAGTTAGAGAAGCTTTAAGTTTTTCTCCAGCCATTAACCCAGATTGGTTTAATGATGCTGCTGGGCTTTGGTACACAGATCCAAAAACATCTGGGCCAAATGTTTATACCAACCCCCTTAGGATAATTGAAGGAATACACGATGAGATTGCAACCAATCGTCTTTTGGGAAATGTTCAAATGGACTTAAAACTTCATAAAACATTGAAGTTAACAGGAAGTTATGGTATAGATTATTCAAATGCTACAAGAGATACTTATATTGATAGAACATTAACATTCTCAGGAACCCCTAATAACAATGGTACTGCTAGAATTAATAATGTTATATCTACTAGAACTAATGCCAATACCTACCTAACTTACAATCAATCTTTTGGTGAGCATAATTTAAATGGAATTGTTGGTGTAGAAAGAGTTAAACAGGTTAATGAGTTTTTAAATGTTTCTATATCCGATTTTTTAGCAGATGACTTAAGAACAGATAATATTGGAGGTGGAAATTCTGAGCTTCTTGGAGCAAGTAATGGTAAGCGCCAATGGCAAACAGAAGGGTATTTTGGGCGTTTAAATTACGATTATCAAGGTAAATATTATATAAGTCTTAACGCAAGATATGATGGATCCTCGGTATTTGGAAAAAATAATAAGTGGGCATTTTTCCCATCACTTGCATTAGCATGGAAACCTACAAAAGAAAATTTTCTACAAAATCAGAATGTTATTTCAGATTTTAAAATAAGAGGAAGTATTGGTCAGACTGGTAATGGAAATATAGATGCATATAGTTCATTAGGAGTATGGTCAATTGGTCCCAATAGATATAGTTATGGCAACGGAGAGTTAGTAAATGGGGCAAGTTTGTCTCGTATTCAAAATGACAACTTAAAATGGGAAACAACAACTCAATATAATATTGGTTTTGATGCCAGATTTCTTAATGGTAAACTAGGGCTTACTTTTGATTATTATTTAAAGGACACAGATGATTTAATATTGGATGTAGTTATACCTAAAAGTTCAGGTTTTAAGTCATCAAGGCAAAATCTTGGAGCACTAAGAAATTCAGGAGTTGAACTTGCTGCAGATTATGCTGTATTTAGGAGCAAAAATTTTAGTTGGGATGTAAACGCCAATGCAACATTTATGAGTAGTGAGGCTACAGATGTAGGAGAAGGTACTACTATAGATCCAAATACTAATGAGCCATATATTGAAGTTTCAGAATGGCAAAGAAGAGGTGGATTAAGACTTTATGAAGGAAAACCTGCAGGACAAATTTATGGTTTCGTTACCGAAGGTGTTTTTGATAATCAAGAACAAGCAGATAATTGGCCGGTAGATATGGATTCTAATAGAAATAATAATAAAGCAGGATATTGGATATATAAAGACATTAATGGAGATGGTATTATTACAGATGACGATCAACAATCTCTAGGTACTGGCCAGCCAAAAATGATTTTTGGTTTTACCCATCGTCTTAAATATAAAGCTTTAGATTTATCACTATTTTTTCAAGGAACCACAGGAGGAAAAGTTGTCATGTTTTATCCAGGTGATTCAGATGATCCATTTTATTCAGATTTTTGGACACCAGAAAATCAAGATGCGCAAGTAGCAAGAAGAGGTGATAATGGCTTTAGACACAATAGATTTCATAGTAGAGATGTGCAAAACGGAAACTACCTGCGTTTAAAAAATGTACGATTGGGGTATACAGTTCCAACTAAATCCATTAGTTTTTTAAGCGGTCTTAACCTATACATGAATATATCTAATTTATTTACAATTACAGGATATAAAGGATATGATCCCGATGTAAGTTCTGGTGGTACAGTACCATTTAGTCAAGGTTTTGACACAGGAGTATATCCAAAAGCTAAGACATTTACTTTTGGTTTAAATGCTAATTTTTAACAAAAAAATCTTAAGAGAAATGAAAAAATATATTTATAACCTTTTTTTAATGCTTATAGTTGTTCTCCCAATAGTTGGTTGCGATAGCTACTTAGAAGAAGAACTTCACGATACGTATGGAGAAGGAAATTTTCCAACAGAGGCAACAGTTGAAACGATATTAAATACAGCACACAGTGATATAGGTAAAGCCGTATTAAATGCCAATTGGATGCATTGGGCTGTTGGGTTTCCTACACCATCTTTACATTACAGGTACCGCCAGGTACATCAAAGAAACAACCTGTCATCATGGACATGGAATACAACCCGAACAGACCCTGCTTATTTTGATATATTAGAATTTATGTGGGATGCAGTCAGGTCTTCAAACGAAATAATTGACAAAGTTCCCGATATTGAAATGAAAGACACCAAAAGGCAAGCAGAAATTATTGCTGAAGCTAAATTTATAAGAGCTATGTGTTACTTTTATGCGGTTAGACTTTGGGGTGGCATGCCCATTATAGACAAACCACAAGGACTTAGCGACGATTTGTACCCCAAAAGAGCCACTACCACAGAGACCTATGCGTTCTTAACTAAAGATTTAAAGGAAGCTATTGTTGATTTACCTACTAGAAGTGAATATATTTCTAGAGGCATTCCTTTGGGGCATATAACTAAAGGAGCTGCCAAAGGCACTTTGGCTAAAGCTTACATAACGATGGCTGGGAAACCATTAGAAGATAATTCTAATTTAACAGAAGCAAGGACGTTATTGGAAGAAGTAATCAACTCAGGTGAGTATAGCTTGGTTGGTGTAGGAGCATCAAACCCTTATGAGTTACTTTTTGATTGGCAAAACGACAATAACGAAGAGTTTTTATATGCCATCCAGAAAGAAGGCCCATCCCAAAATTATAGAGGAATATTTGGATATTTCACACCTAAACATGCTACTTCTGGAATATGGACTAGCGGAGAGGGTGACAAATTTTCCAAAGGAGCTGGTCTTGATGGCGTACCTCCAGAATTTGTAGATTGGTATGCTTCTCATGATTCTGGACCAAGATTCCAATGGAGTATTGTTACTGAATATGTTTTACAAGAAGATATAAACGGATTTAACGCTGGTGAAATACTTAGATACGATGCAGGGCCTGATGCACAAGGACATGTAGGAAAATGGAGAGCTCGAGGAGCTGAACTTACAGGGAATTTCAATAACCCGAATAACTTTCCAGTATTACGATATGCAGACATTTTATTATTACATTCTGAAGTTACTAATGAGTTAGATACTCCAGACTATTCAGGAATTAATGCCGTTAGAGAAAGAGCTGGCTTACCACTTTTAGGAGGATTGTCTAAAGAGGATTTTAGAGATGCCGTGTTTTTAGAGCGAGATTTAGAGCTTACTTTTGAACATAATATGTTATTTGATATGCGTAGAAGAGGTTTAGAGTATACAAAGTCAAAACTAGTAGGCTTTTATAACCCTAATCAAAACAATTATCCAAATTCTTTCGACATTCAAGATATTGAACCACATAGGCTATTATTCCCTTATCCACAAAGAGATTTGGAATCTAACCCTAATTTAGAGCAAAATCCTGGATATCCGAGATAATATTTAGATTGATTAGTCCTAAAGTAACCGTTACAGCTTTTATTTAGGATTAAATTATTAAACCCCTCAACAAACCATATTTTGTTGAGGGATTTTATTTTGGTATTACTCTGTTTATGTATTATGCCTTTGCTATTAGTCAATTAATACAAACTTACTTTTTAGATTTAAGTAACTTTTTGACCAACAACTTCAATTTAAAAATTTCCTTTTCTTGTTTATCTATTCGAGTATTCTGCGTTTTCAATTTTTGAATTTCTTTTTCCTGTTGGATGGTGTAAAGTGTTAACTCTTCTATTTTTTGAAGTAATTTCGAATCCATTTCTCCAAGGAAAATTCCATTTTCACCCACTTCTTCTGCACTTGGAATATCTTTTAAATGTCCCTTTTCTTTAATATGGTTTTCCACTTCTTGAAGGGTTGGTAATTTGTAATCGTTATAGAAAACAAAATCCGACCAACTAGTTTCTACTTTGATTTCTTTAGCTCTAATCTTTCCATTTACTGCTAATTTCCAAGAACCAGGGTTTATTGTTCCTATTCCTACTCCTGTATTTTCACCAGGTAGAATAACTATTCTTCCACTTGAGTTAGCAGATGCATCAATTTTGAGTTGATTTGTCAAACTACTCGTATAAATATCAAAAGTTCTTTTAGCATCTTCCCAATTCGAATGGATACTTCCATAAAATTGACTGCTATTATCATAACCATATACTCGTATTTGTCTTCTCTCACCATTTTTAGAGACTTCCTCTCCTAAATAAAAATCTCCACCTTCTATATCCAGTTTTGCTTTTGGAGAAACTGTACCTATTCCTACGTTTCCATTTAATAAGTTTAACAAATTTGTATTTACTGAGCCAGATTTATAAATATTAAGCGCCCCTGAAAAACCTGTTTCTTTTATAGAAAAACTCCCTGATGAATTAGTAACAAATCTCCATGAATCTGAGCCATTTCTAACTCTTATTGCCCCATCTATATCTAGCTTTTCTGAAGGATAAGTAATTCCTATACCAACATTATCAGTAGTCGTTAAATTAGTTCCATTATCATTCCATTGTGCAAATGATGATAAGTTAAAAATAAATGTGATCGTAATTAATAGTGCTATTTTTTTCATTTTTTAGATTTTAATAATTCTTCAACCAATATCTTCAATTCAGAGATCTCTCTTTCTTGCTTTTTCAACTTTTGAATTTCTTTTTCCTGTTGAATGGTATAAAGTGTTAATTCTTCTATTTTTTGAAGCAATTTCGAATCCATTTCTCCTAGAAAAATGCCATTTTCTTCCACTTCTTCTGCGCTTGGAATATCTTTTAAATGTCCTTTTTCTTTAATATGATTTTCTACTTCTTGAAGAGTTGGTAATTTATAATCGTCATAGAAAACAAAATCCGACCAACCTGTTTCTACTTTTATTTCTTTAGCTCTAATTTTCCCATTAACAGCTAGTTTCCATGAGCCTGAATTAGTTGTTCCTATTCCAATATTACCATCCAGAACATTTAAATTTCCAGTATAAAGGTGACTATAGTTGGGCAATTTATCATATATTTTAAGATAACCTCCATTGTCGGATAAATCTAAGTCACTAGTAGCTCCTAAATTTAATGTTGCATATTTTGAGTTAATTACCTGAAAAGTGCCAGCGTTCGTCCCTACAGTAGATTTGATCCATAATTCTGAAGTACCTCCTTTGTTTATTACAGCAAATTGTGGCTGATTATGTGATCCATACCCCATGGTTTGATGCCTTTGAATTATATATGTTTTGGCATTAATAAATTGAATTTCGCCTTTTGCTATTGAAGGATTATGTGCCGTTGTATGGTCATATACATAATCTATATAAGCATGCCTCCCTCCTATAGTTGCTATTAAATACCATTTGCCATCACTCGGTAAGGTAAAGCTTTGAGAAAACACACTAAAACTTGAAAATGATACAATTAAAAAGAGGAAAATTTCTCTAGCATTTATTTTGATTTTTTTATTCATGATAAGGTTTTTAAAATAGTTTGATTTTTTTAACACATAAAATAACCACAATGTGCTGACATTAAAATTAGGATATGTTCTTGAAAACCTTGTTAAGGTTTCCCTTATAATTGGTAAGGCAAACCACTTTTTTTAATAAGGGATAATTAAAACTTTTATAGATTTTAAACTATTTTTCCTTATTCTAAATAAGGAAAAACCTTAGTTTGATAAATCGGTTAGAACTCATAAACATAAAAATGCAAAAAAGCTTCTGCATGATTGCAAAAGCTTTTTAATTTATTATTTATCAATTTTATTTGCTTACTACGGATAGTTTAGCGGGAGCGGGTAATTTTTTAAAATAGCTTTTGTTTATTTACTTAATTCGCTAGAAAGAATATCATTTCTTTAAATTATTTTATTAAATATTACCTGATTATCAACTAGTTTTGACGGTTATGTTAATCCAAATTAAAATCTAAGTCATAAATATTCTGTATTACTTTATTAGTATCGAGAAAAAACAATGCTACTCTCCTCGCTAGCGCTCGTTTGTAACGAGTGCCGTACTTGTATAACCCTACCCCCGCTAGCGCTCGTTTGTAACGAGCGCCGCACTTGTATAACCCTACCCCAAAAACCCTGCAGAATCAATCTCTAAAACAGTATTGTCTTCCTGAAAGTTTCTCGCACTAGAATATTTCCAGTCAATTGGATCGGTTACAAAACCTGCTTCTACCGGATTGTTGTGAATATAATCTATTTTCTGTTTGATTACTTTCTCAGTCCACAACTCAATTGGTTTATTGTGATGTTGCCAAAATTGATGTTTAGAAATGTTGCTCTGTTTTTTACCAGCTCTTTCAAACATCCATAACAGCCACTCTTTTCTACTCTCTTGAGGATTATTCTCTATTGCTTTAATTACTTTTTTAGCTGTATGTTTTTTAAAGGATTGTATCAATTCCATTGGTTTTTCATCGCTCTATCTAAATATAAAGTGAATATGACTTGGCATAAAACAATAGGCATATAGTTCCATTCCCTTTTCTGCTCTACAATAATCAATACTTTCTGTTAATATGTCATAATATATTTGCCTAGTAAATACATCCAACCAATATACGGTAGCAAAAGACACAAAATATAGCCCTGATTTATTATAAAACTTATATTTTCTACTCATGTTTTACAAAATACAAAAAGCTGATCTATTACTTTAGAACAGCTTTTTGTTTTATAATTTATACTCTTAACGGCACTCGTTACAAACGAGCGCTAGCTAGGGACATACTGTACCCGAGCGGGGGCTGTTTTAAAGCTTCTTCAAAACTTTATTATTCCCAGTATATATAACGTATTTGTTTTTAATAAATTCAATATTTAAATAACTAGCACTTAAACATGGCATATCACTTTCGAGTAATTTGTTATCGTTAGGAACGCAATCATAAATAATAGAAACTTCATTTACATTTGAATCATCATTTTCAATAACATAAAATATATTTTTATTTAGTATCTTCTCCTTTAGATATTTAATAGCGGAAACATAATTTTCACTATTATTGTCAATAGATTTAGTTTCATGCATACAAGCTAAAAAAACTACTCCATCGGCTAAATTTTCTATCATAAATCTATTTGTATCAATTATTTCGGTAATTGTACCTCTTTTAAATTTCTGAGCTTGTGTACTAAAAGTAAATAAGAAAATTACAATTGATAATGATATTTTAATAAAACTAGTCATTATCCCATTTACTTGATTCATACCATAGTTTTTTCCATTCTTTTGGGAAATATTTACTGTTTCTTGTCTCATTTGATAATCTTGTATAAAAATATTTAGTTTTCGCACCTTGTTTTGTGATTAAATAAACAAAGTTTTCATTTTCCATCTTGATAATACTATCACCAGTATTAGCTTTTAAAACAATTTCTTGATTTGGACTGATTTCAATAAAACCATACTCGTTTTTAATTCTTAAATGTGTCGGAGGTGTATTTCTAACTGAAAATTTCTCAACTATAACTCCTTCAAACTTCTCTTTAATTTCGTTTATTTTTAGTTTTACATTATTCCTTTTTTTAATCTCCTTTAAAATTAAAAAACTTCCAAACAAAAATATAAGTACCAGTAAATACCGGTACTTATACAATTTATTATTTTTCACTTTGTACAAATAATTAATTTAATTGCTTTAAAATTTTTGATTTTCCCCAAAATATTTTGGCTCCTACCTCTCCTCCTCCATAACCTGAACCAACAGTATTTGTTTCCCAGCTTGTTGTACTTTTTTGACCAGGATATAATTCTCCTCTAGCATTATCTTCATTAGACCACTGGTATTCTCCAGAAACACCAAGACCTGCTGAGTACCCACTATAGTTTCCTTCCATTCCTGTAGCGCACTCGTTACAAACGAGCGCTAGCTAGGGAACTAGCTTGGGAACTAACATACATTATGCTCAGAGAGTTTTGTTTTTCTTATAATATTCAATCCCATCCCATATCAATAGATTCTCATTTACAACTTTGATGTACTCATGATTCAACCTCTTAAAATTGATAAATTCATAATCTAAACCAGGAAAATCAATATCAAACTGATTTGAATTTGGATTAACAAGCCTATATGATTGGGTTACTAATTCATTCATCCCTAAATTTTTAAGAGGAATATCATTTTTAGGGCGAATAAAAAATTGAACTTCATCAATTCTTTCAATATTATTCACTACTAATGGGTTTTTATCGGAAGAAATATAGAGCGGTTTACTTCCCAAAATTTGTATAGAATAATTAATTTCTCTAGATTTTTCCTTAAATTTTATGTAATGATTTTCAATTGGATTTAAAAATTTGAACACTAAAGAATCTTGATTTTTATTAATTGATTCCTTAACATTAAAATTCAAATCATTAACGTCAAAATCTCTAGAACTGTTAAGTGTAACAAACCTCGTTTTTGTATCAAAAGAATAATATCCATATGAAATAGTGTCGCAACATTTATAGTTAGCAATATCTGATTCACTACTAATATTTTGCAAAAAATAATTATTATTAATTAGAGTCAGCTTTAAATTATCTTTGGAATTTATAAAATCCCCGCTTAAACTATTAAAGTTGTTCTTAGCTGACTTACATGAAAAATGAAATGAATTAATTATTAAAACTAAAAACACTATTGCTTTTTTCATACTAGTTAGTTTTGTTCTTTTCTTGTCTAACCTGTCTCTTCTCTTCTCTCTGTTTCTTTCTTCTAGCATTTATTTGCTCTCTATACTTATTATAAAGCACTTTGTACACAGGCCTGTTATTGTCATCCTTAATTGATGCTAAAAACACCATGTCAATTTCATCCATTGAACTAGCGCTTGAAGGTAAAGAAGAAGGGTCAAAACCATACTGAGCAGAATATCCTAATATTTCGTCGAGTAGCCCTCCTGGATAATTTGCCAGAAGCTTTCCATTCTTATCAAATCTCAATCCTTTAGGGTTTTTTAGCGAAACAGCAGCGTGTGTTAGTTCATGTATTTTCAAGGCATCGTTTGGCCCTTGAATATTTATAACTCCATCTTCTCCCATAACAACGTGATTCTTTCCGTCACTACCACTTACCAAATCAAAAGTATGATCTTTATCTGCCCCTAAAGCATCAATGTTTTTAATGGTATTATTTAAACTTTTAGTTCTGGAGTCATAATCCTTAATTCTTTTTTCTATTCTATTCTTTTTTCTATCAGAAATACTAATGTCTTTTAATCTTTCTTGGTCTCTAACCTTACTCTTTGCAATAGATTTTTTTCTATCCCTAGCTTTATCTTTTAACTTTTCAGCTTCTTTTGGGTCTTTCCAAATCATCCCTGTAGGGTCAACTAGATTTAGTGGGTTATTCTTTACATAATTAAAAGGAGAATACTCGAAAGAAATTTCAGCTAATGGGTCTATGTTCATAAATCTCCCTAAAACAGCATCATAATTCCTAGCACCATAATCATACAAATCCAACCCAAACTCTTCATTTAGTTCCTTGCCATTGTACTTATACTTAAGTGCTGGATTGGTAGAATTGACCACCGTATTATACCCTTTATGTTTCAACCCAAAAGGATAGTAATTGTTCTCCTCCAGTATTTCAGAAGAAGTAACATTGCCACTATTGTTACTATCCATATATGATAACCTCACATTTCCTAAATGATCTTTGTATTGATATACATAATTATAGCTGCTACCATTCACATCGACATATCCCTCAGGGTGATTAAAGAATTTCAAAGAACTGTTTTCATACACATAATTACCTGCATACTCTGTTGTTGTACCTGTGCTTACTACCTTTTTAAGTTTTACACCAGTGGCATCGTAAATATAAGAAATTGTTCCGTTATTACTTCCACCATCGTTAATATTTACCAAAGTTGGGAGGTTTAAATGGTTGTAGGTAATACCATCTGTAGTAGTGGTTCCGATACCCTTATTTAAATCCATGACCATATTACCGTTTTTGTCGTATCGATAATCGTCTCCTAAAGTGTTTCCATCTTTAAAACCTTCAGATCCAGCATAAGAAAGTCCATAGGAATCTGTAACACTCTTAAGTTTATTACTATTAGTTTCATAACCATATGTTAAATTATCAATATTCCCATAGGTATTATTAGTAGCATGATTTTTTCCCGTTCGTCTCAAACCTAGTATATTTCCATTCTTATCGTAAACAATATTACTAAGTGTAAAATATCCATTATGACTATTTGCCGTTGTGATTCTATTTAGAGCATCATATTGATAGTTATAGTTTTTTAATCCACTATCTGTATTAGCTGTTTTCCATTGGGTTAATGCTATATTACCATTATATAGAGCATTAGTACCTTCATTATAGCCTATTTTAAATGCAAACAGGTCGGTTCCTAATGTTGTTGGATTGTTTATTTGCTTTAACCAGCCTCTTATATTATAAGTATAATCGACTATTTGCAATCTATTGCTGTTTGACATTTTGCCACCGACCCCTTTGCTTTCAAGTTGGCCTAAATCATCATAAGTATTATTAACAATCATTTCTTGCTGTTCTGGGCTAATCCATAATCTTGTATTTGGCAAAATTGTTCCGTTGGTTATAGTAATGCTATTACTTGCCACCTGATCGGTGTTAATAGTACCTGTTAGAGCTAAATTTGCAACAGTAGCACTACTACTAGGGCATACATAGCCCATGGTCTCATCTCCTATACATTGAGTTTGTGTTATTAAGCGTCCAACATGATCGTAGGTATAATTTTCCAAGGTTGTAATGGTTGTACTATTTCGAGTGTGGCTTTTTTTGGTTTTAAGAGGCTTACCTACAAAATCAAGTTCATTCTCTACAATATCTGTAGTTCCCAAGTAATCGTTTATGCTTTTTACATATATGATACGTCCTTTGTCATCATAATAGGTATGTGTAGTTATCCAATCGTTGGCGGCTCCTAGTATTTTCACTCTATTATGTGTTAATAAGCCTTTTGGGTAATCGATACTTGTTACACCAAAGGACACGGGACTTTGGTGTGTAGCAAATTGGGCATTATAATTGTCATAATAGTTGACCGTTAGAACCTCTGTATTGGTATTGGGAAAATCGACATCTTCATAAAATAAATTGTTAACTCCGGCCATATCTATATCTTCATAATTTCGGTGAGGCAACTTATTATTAAAAATGGCCTGTAACTGTGCTTGCGTCTCGTTACTTGTATAAATCCCTGTGTAGGCGATCCTGCCAAATGTATCATATTTTGTATACAACCATTGATCTGTTGTAAGATTGGAATTGTTAGCTGCTCTTAAATTAGCATCCTGGGTCATAACAGGTCTGTCTAAATTATCATAAACTATATATTCCCAGTCTTTGCCCGGTATTTTCTTTTTTATCAGCCTATTTCTATTATCATACTTGTATTGATAGCATAAGTTATCTAAATCAGACTGTGATACTGTATTGAGGGGAAATGTAGATTGCGTAAGATTTCCTGAACAATATAAATCGCCATAGTTAGACAGAACTGTGCCATTTGAATTGAAATACAAACCACCGTTTAATATATGCGCTGTACCTACTATTACTGGGGATTGGTTAACAAACTCATCGTAATAAACATTACCTAAAGACATGTCCGGTAACTGTGGTGTGATAAAGTCTAAATCTAAAACTTTACCAGTTTTTAAAGCCGAGTTAGGGGCATTAGTTTCCCCTATAAAAATATTTAACACGGTTCCATTATATGTAGAAGCATTAAAAAAACCTTCACCTTGCATATTATTCGAATAATAATAGCCAAGATTTGGATTATCTACAACTTTCATATTAACCTTTAAATCTTTGTATGCCTGCACAATAGATCCATAATTTCTAACTTTTGGAGGCAGTACATAAGTAAGGTTTCCATAATCATCATATACATAATATGTATCGTGCCATAAACCTTTATTATATGTCCGTTTTAAAAGAACTCTTCCTTGTTTATCCTTATACTCCTCTGTAGTATGGTCTGATGGATTTATTTGGTTTGGCTGCCAGTTTTCGTCTTTTATGATCGTTTTATACAATACTGAAGCTGGATAAAGACCATTGTCTTTTAATTGGGGGGCTTCTGTGTTACCTCCAACAAATGATACTGCAAAATTACGTACATAATCAGCATCTGTATTAGTAAGGTAGTCAAACTTAATGGTGTGATCTGTATCATTCACCTTATCTAAGCCCCAATCTACTCCTGGGGCTCCCTGCTCAAAAACACGGCTAAGAGGAGAGTTTTCAAAATGTTTTTCTGAGTATGGATTGGGCGTATTTTCATATTTAGCTGTATTATAAAAATTACTTGTTGATATTAGAGCATCAGTCCGGTACAAGCCTTTATTACCGTTTAAAGCGTAGGGCAAATACTCTTTATCTTGCCTACCATATTCATCATAATCAATATGTGTAATAATATCTTCTTCGTTGCCTCCTGCGTTTATGCCTATGCTTTGTATGGGTCTTCCAAGTCCATCAAAATAGTTTACAGATTCTGTTTTTTGGATAGTGGTTAAAGAAGCAATATCTGTTGTTCTTATTCTAGGCGCTATTGTATGTACATAGTTTTCGTTACTAAGCCCCAAGCAAGATGGTTGCCCATTTATCACTCTGGTTTCTGATACAGGAGAACTAACCCCTCCTGAGGTTGCCGTTATAGTATAACTACCTTCGGGAGCCGTAACCACAGCACCTGTAAAAGTCACTCCTAAAGATGGGGTTGCTGTATAGCTATAAGAAGCATCATAATTAGTAATAGTAAAACTTCCTAAAGCTGTTGAACAAGTAGGTTGCATAACTGCACTAAGTGTTGGTACTGGAGTGGATGGTAAGTTTGAGACATTCACTGTAAATTTGGTACTCCATAAAACATCCATTGAATCGTAATACTTAAATTCAACTTCACTATTTGAGCCTGATACAGTATTCCATAAAACATCTGCATATAAAACATCCTGACTTTGGCTCATTAGGGTACCGTTAGTAGTCCACTTGGGCGGGAAGGCCATATCTATCTGTGAGTTCGGGTCGTTTAAAGTGTAGTGCTTTGTTTCTCCAAAGTTTGCCGTAGGCAATCCTACAATGGACACGTTTTGTGAATTTCCATCAATTATACCAACCATCATAGTTAACACGATTGAAAAAAGGTAGGTTAAATTATTGAGATTATATTTACTCATGACTAATTATGTTTAAATTTTGTAAAAATCCATTTTGGCATGATCGTGATGTTGCTTCCTTTGTTTTCGAGTTTCAAGATCAACCGTGTATCGGACAACTTATATATTTTAAAGATCCATACACTGCCTTTTTCGGGCTTAAGAACAAGGTTGTTGTTTTCCAAACTCCAAATACCTAAAGTGTTTTTTCCGTTTGATAACTCTTGTAAAAAGGTGCCGTTAGTTTTAAAAGTGAGTTTTCTTCCTCTATAAATCGTCTTAAACCTAGTCTTGTTTTCTGGGTTCATAGCATCAAAATTTCTTTTGGAGTTAGTGCTCATTTTCGCTAATGAGGTATTATAATCAAACACCCAACTCCCTGTAAGCTGTTTCGAACTTATTGCTAGTGTTTGCGACCGCACTGGTAAACTAAATATGATAGTAATCAATACAATGATATAATATTGTGGTTTCATAGGTATGTTTTCTTTTATTATTGGTTTTTATAATGGTAATTTGTATGACTCAATATTTTTCCAGCAGCATCTTTAACATCTTTCAATCTTCCAAAATGGTCATAGTCATAATAAATAGTTTCTCCTTTGGGATCGGTCATGCTTGTCATTCCTATTAAAGGGTCGTAGGTGTAAGTGGTTACCATATAAAAGTTACCTAAACCTAATCCTGTTCTAATTTTATTCAAAGTACTGACCATATTAGCACGATCATAGGTGCCGTTTTTAACACCAGCCAGTTCAGTAGCAGTTAGTTGCCCTTCTACAGTAGATATTGTTGCATTTTCTACCTTAGCTACAGGGTATCTGTCATTATAGCCCCAGAGATAACTTGTAATTATACCATCTTTTCCCTGTACTTCTTTGGGTTTACCATTTGCGGTATAGCTAAGTATGGTCAATTCGGTGGTTTCTACATTAGATTTATCTATAAGGACTTGTTTTTCTGGCACAAAAAGAGGGTTACCTCCTACGGTAAATTCTTTATAATCTGTTTTTGTTCCAGAAATTAATATTTCAGCATTAGTTCCTTCTTTTAAGCGAGTAATACTCTCAATTATTGGTGAAATCATATGAATTGCATCACTACGCATGGTTTCAATAACAGGAGGGCTTACTTCATGAGCAACATATCTATAACTCTGTATGTTTTTTTTATTATCACTGTTCGTTGTTTCTCGACGAATTAAAAAATTTCCCGAATAAGTCATTTTTTCTTTCGTCTGAATTGAGTCTGTGCTACTTATATAATTAGTAGTTATCGTTTCACTAAGGTTAGTAAAATACAACTCTTTATAAATAGTATGATTTGAATAAAAATAGGGATTGGTATAACCAGGATCATGTGGAACCATATTTGGTACAACTTTTAAAAACTTATTTACTATAAAAATATCTCCCGGCAACTCTATCCATTTATTCTCTATTTTTCTCACGGGTGTATACACTGATCGTATTGGATGGGTTGGATTCCCTGTGGTTATATCCTCTCGTTTATAATCAATTTGTTCCAATAGCTTATTATAGCGATGCGTTTTAGGGATATAGTAAGACTGACCATCTTTTAATAAAACCCAAGGTTCAATAAAATCTCCTTGTTCGTCAAAATAATCGTATTTGTATACCGTTTTACCAAGTGTTTTATCCAAAGTCGCACTTCCAAATTCTCCAGTATAAACTGTAACTTCAGGATATACAACCGACGGCCTTCCATTAAGAATAGATTTAAACACCGAATTATTAAAAATATGTTCAAAATCGCCAGGTCCTAGTAATACACTAATATGTGTCGTGGGGCTTCCAGTTTG
This sequence comes from Flavivirga eckloniae, assembly GCF_002886045.1. Taxonomy (NCBI): domain Bacteria; kingdom Pseudomonadati; phylum Bacteroidota; class Flavobacteriia; order Flavobacteriales; family Flavobacteriaceae; genus Flavivirga; species Flavivirga eckloniae. The sequence goes on from NZ_CP025791.1 coordinate 319,176, forward strand.
CGGCCATTCTTTTAAAAATTTATGATGTGATGTATAATCAAATTCAAAAGTTTTATAGTTTAAATAACTAAGAGCATTAGGTTCTACTGGGGCAACACCCATATCTGTATGTATTGGGTCAAAAAACGAATCTGGGTTTACTAATGCTCCATATTTATATATTTTGTTTGACAAAAGTGTATCTCCCGAATCGTAATTGGCTATTTGTGCTATTCTAAAACCTGCGCCTTGATGATTAGAATTTAGAGAAGTAAAATCTGACGGCGTTCTCCACCCAAAGTAATTTTTTTCAAAAGTAAACTCTGTATATCCTCCTGTTGGATAGATAATCTTGTTTAGCGTACCATGCTGACCACCAGATTGTTTTATAGCGTCTCCTAGTTTATATTCTTTTATGTTGGGATCATGGTGGCCAGGAGTTATTTCGGTTGCACCAGTATAACATGACGTATTTACTCCAAATAGGTATATAGAAAATTCGGGGAAATTACTTCCAGAGGGGGAATTACCTTCATTATTTAAATAGCCCCAATGGTCTGTATTTCTTGTGCTAAAAGTTGTCATAGGTCCATATGAAAAATTATAAATTTTTGGAGGTAAAATTGGTGTAATTTGTGGCGAACCAGAAATAGCGATAGAATTTAGTCGCATCAGAGGAATAGAATAGAGGGGGATTTTATTGCCTTGATCTGACATATTGAATGTAATCTTTTTAATTAGCTTTCCTCCCGTTTCACCAATGCTTATAGATTTAATAAAATTGTGATCTACATATTGGTGGCTAAGATTAGTATTATAAGTAAAGTTTATGTAAGTGTTACCATACTCTATACGATCCAACAAATCTGTTTGATACTCTAATGGTTTTGGTATATCATTACAGTGATTAGCATCGAATAAATTAGTTACCGATGCTGTTACGTTGTCTTCTGTAAATCCATTTAAAATTCCTTCTCTATAGTTATATGTTATAAGCTCATTGCTATTTGGAAGCTTAATGCTACTTAAATTCCATGTTGTTATTACATCATTATTACCACCATATAAAACTTTTTCCCCATCGTCTCCTGAAAAGGTATACTTTATACCATTTTTATCTATTATTTCCCATGACAATTCATTATTAACCCCAAAAGTTGTATGTTTTATAATGGCTGGCTCTTTATTGGATATATATACATTATAGTCCCCACTTGTTGACTTAACAATTGTAAAATCAAAAGATAAACCTGTAGGCAAGGATACGTGAAACAAATCTGCCGAATGGTTAAATGATCTCGGTTCATTATAAAAATCAGTATTCATTATATGTGTATAGAGAAAAGGATCACGAACATCTACAACAAAGTCATTTTTTTCATCTGCCATATATCTAATTTCTCTTGAAATTTTACCTGTTGGGTTTACCCCCCAACCTAAACCAAAAACATCAATATTATAGCCTGGTTTTACTCCTTGGTAATAATAGCTTAGAGATACTGGTATTTTAAACCCATGATGATCAATTTCATGAAGCGGTACAGAAATATCGGGAACACCTGTTGAGTAATTGATACTATACTCACCGTATTTCATAAAGGCCTCTGACTGTGGTGAAGGCGGAATAGTTGCTGGGTTAGACAGTTGTGCCTGCGCTATTAAAATGCTCAAAAACACAAAAGAGAATACTAAATAAACAGATCGTTTTTTCATAAGAAGATAATTAAAGTTTTCTTTCGTATAAAATTATCAAGGAAACTCTAAATCCTGCTAAGGTTTGCCTTAGGATTAGTAAGGGAAAACACTTTTTTTTCTAAGGCTAAACTGCTAGCATTGAGTATTTTCAACCATTACTCCTTACTTTCAATAAGGGAAAACCTTAGTTTTTACATAAAAAAAGGGATGTAATAAAATTACATCCCTTTTACAATAGTTTGATTATAACCTATATGTTATTCCTTAGGCATTTCCATTAAACGTCCCGGAGTATAAGGAGCTCCTATTTCTTTTAATAGTTTTTCCAATGCTTTAATATCAACTTCGTAAAGCTTATCCACCTTTGGCTTTATGCCTTCAAACTGAGACTTCGCTATTTTAAAACTATTTAAATGTGTTTTGGTTGGCGAAGCCGTTGAATACTTTTGTTGATAAGCGATAGATCCTAATCGGCTTGAGGTTGGTAACTTTTGATCTATATCCAAACGGTTTTTAAGTGGATCGCCGTAAAGTAAAACACGCACCGCTTTTAATTGATTTTCAATATCTAAAACAGATTTGGTTAATTCATCAATAGGGTAATCTGCTATTTTAATAGCTTCTTTTATGTGCTTTAACTTATTTTCTATTTGACTTATTTTGTTGCCGCTTATAGTCAATTCGGTATGCAATGCATTCACTTCTCTTTGAAAAGCAACTTTAGCTGCTCTATCTTCTGCAGGCATTATTGTATTGTTTAATGCTTTTATTTTAAAGTTTTGTGGCGCAACCAATAAACTCATATCCCCATTAACCAACAAATGCATTTCTACAGAGTATGTACCCAGATTAACCAAAGTAGCTATTTCTTTTCCTGCCCATGGGTTATACTCTTTTGATTTATTCAAACGAACTGGTTTGTCATAATCATAGCGTAAGTTCCAGCTTAAACGTTGCACCCCTTCTTTTGGAGTCTTAAATATTTTTTTCACTGTTTTCCCTGCAACATCTTTTATAACAAAAACCAATTTAGGAGCTATTTCGTTTTCCTCTGCTTTCAAAACCTCATAACTCGGATATGGAGTGTCTTTAAAATCTTTAATTAATTCTTTTTCTTTTTCCTGACGCTTATCTTTTAAAGATTTATAAGTATCATTATAAAAATAAGTAAGTGTTAATACCGGACCTAGATTTTCTGCACTAAAAAAGTTATGTCCCATAAACGATTTCTCTGTAAGTCCTAAAGGATTACTTTCTTCCCACATTAAAGCATCTCGTATTGGATATATTACCGCAGTTTCTGCTGGTTTAGCGTTTTCAATTTGTCGTAACGACGAGTAATCATCTAAAATATAAAAGCCTCTACCAAAAGTTCCTAAAACCAAATCGTTTTCTCTTCTTTGAATAGCAATATCCCTTACTGCGATAGTTGGTAAACCATTTGCCAATTTTTTCCAACGAGTTCCCGAATTTGGAGAAAAATAAACACCGAATTCCGTACCGCAAAAGATCAAATCTTTATCTACATGATCCTCTTCAATAGAATAAACACTTCCTCTTACTGGTAAGTTATTACTAATAGATTTCCATGTTTTCCCTTGATCGCTAGACTTGAAAATATAAGGTTTAAAATCGCCATATTTGTGATGGTTAAACGCCACATAAATCACATTCTCATCATGTTGAGATAAGTAAACGCTATTAACATATGACTGTTTTGGAGCTCCAGGAATGTTATCGATTGTTCTCCAGGACTCACCTCCATTGTTTGTTATTTGGATTAATCCATCGTCGGTACCAGCTATTAATAAATTTTCATTAATTGGAGATTCCGATAACGCTACTACAGATCCGTAAATAGACGTTGACGCATTTTTTGCTACTGCATCTATACTCACTACACGATCGTAAACCTTAAGCTTATTTCTGTCTAATTGTCGAGTTAAATCATCGCTAATAACCTCCCAACTGTTTCCGTAATCATCAGATTTAAAAACCTTATTGGCAGCAAAATATAATCTTTTACTATGTCTGCTAATTACCAACGGCGAATCCCAGTTCCATGTATATTTATTTTCATTTTCTCGTTCTACGGGTTTAATTCCAACACGCTCACCGCTAACCTTGTCATATCTTACCAAACCACCATGCTGAGACTGCGAGTATACTATGTTAGGATTAGATGGATCTACCTGAGTTTCAAAACCATCTCCCCCTGTAGTAATGATCCAATCTTGATTGGTTATACCGTGGTTGGTAATAACGCGAGAAGGTCCTCCTAATGTTGAATTGTCTTGTGTTCCGCCATATACATTGTAAAAAGGCGCTTCATTGTCTACAGATACTTTATAAAACTGTGTTATCGGTAGGTTTTCTTTAAAATCCCAGTGTTTTGCAGCATCAAACGTTTCAAAAATACCACCGTCTGTTCCCACTAACCAGTGATCTGTATTTCTAGGATCAATCCATATGGAATGATTATCTACATGTTTATAGACCTCGCCTGTTTTCTTAAAGGTCTTTCCGCCATCACGACTTACATGTAGCCAAGTATCCATGGCAAAAACCGTTTCAGAATCTAATGGGTCTGTCATGATTTCCTGATAATAGTTTCCGCTAGTTACATAACTACTTCTCTTTTCCCAACTGGCACCGCGGTTTGTAGATCTGAAAAAGCCTCCTTTTTTATTTGAAGCTTCCACTATTGCGTAAAGTACTTCGGGGTTGGATTGAGATATAGACAAACCTATTCTTCCCAGTTCTACATCTGGTAATCCTTTATTTATCTTTTCCCAAGTAGCACCACCATCTACACTCTTCTGTATTCCAGAACCGGGTCCACCACTTACATAGGTGTAAACATGTCGTCTTCTTTGGTGCGTTGCTGCATAGATAACATTAGAATCTCTAGGATCCATTATAATATCACTAACTCCTGTATGTTCATCAACATGTAAAACACGGTTCCAAGTGTTTCCGCCATCTGTTGTCTTGTATAATCCTCTTTCGCCTCCCTTATTCCATAAAGGACCGATAGCTGCTACATAAACAATATCTGAATTATTAGGGTCTACAATAATTTTCCCTATATGCTCAGAGTTTTTTAAACCTACATTTTTCCAGCTCGCTCCACCATCTATAGACTTATAAACACCATCTCCGTAAGCTACAGAACGTTGGCCGTTATTTTCTCCTGTTCCAACCCAAATAACATTAGAGTTATTAGGATCTATAGTTATAAAACCTATAGAGTATGCGCCTTGGCTATCGAAAATAGGTTGGTAATCTACTCCGGCATTGGTTGTTTTCCAAACACCACCAGATGCCGTAGCAACATAGTATTCAAATGGGTTATTTGGGTTTACAGCTATTTCAGATATTCTTCCGGAATTAACGGCCGGTCCAATATTACGCCATTTTAATCCCTGTAAACTTATTTCATCTAAAGGTTGCTTCTCTTCTTTACTTTTTCTTTGTGCATTACTGAAGTTTGTAGCGAACAATGCAAACAAAAAAACAGCAATAATGTAGATTTTTTTCATTAGAGTATTGGTTATAGTTATAAATCGATTGCAAGGTTATAAATTATGGAAAGAACACACTTTTTAATAACATTTATTTAACAATCTGTAAAAGCTTAGTCTGTTAGGCTATATGCAATAATGTGGTATTGTTTTTGTGATTTCGTTAACATATTAACATTTAAAACTATAATTATGAGACGATCTAAATTTATGCCTGAAGTAAATGCAGGTTCCATGGCAGACATTGCATTTTTATTACTTATCTTTTTTCTTGTAACAGCCACCATATCTTCAGATGAAGGTATAAACAGGTTACTCCCAAAAGATTGCCCTACTAATGATTGTACAAGCCCCATTTATGAACGCAACATACTTCGTATTTTAATAAACAACGATGACAAAATCATGGTCAATAATAATGTGGTTGCTATTACCGAGCTAAAAGAGATCGCCAAAACCTTTTTAGATAATAATGGTGATGGTTCTTGCCATTATTGTAATGGTGTTAAAAGTGCTAATGCCTCCGATAATCCTAAAAAGGCAGTAGTATCATTACAGAATGGTAGACATACTTCTTATAAACAATTTATAGCTGTGCAAAATGAGCTGACAAAATCGTATTACGAATTAAGAAACACCTATAGTTTGAATGTACTCAAAAAACCTGCTGATAAGCTAACGAAAGAAGAGCTAAAGCAAGTTAAGGATGCCTACCCTTTTATTATTTCTGAAGCTGAAACTAAATAAAACAAGATTAGGTACGAATAATGCAAATTATTGATGGTTTGTATTATTCGTGGCTTTTTAAAAATAACTCCTATTTTTCCTTAAGAAGCCCATAACTAATAGTCACCTTTTTTCTGCCCCAATTTCTTGCCGCTTTTATGTCGGTTCCCATATAAATATCTATATGTTTTTCCCAACGTGCATTCATTTTGTCTTTCACTAAATAAATGCTATCAAAACCTTCAATTTTAATGGGAGTATTGTGTTTAATTCCTAGTTTAAGTAAATCTCTGGAAACAGCAATACAATACATTCCGGGCTTTAAAGTATCTCCGAAAGCCGCTATACTTGGATTGGAATTTGTTTGATATTTTAATGAATTATAAGCAGATGCCGTTACCTCTATGGTATGCCATTTGTAAACATCAGTATCTTTTTCCTTAATGTTCCTTTCCTTACAGTTTAAAAAGATAATAAAAAGGATTGGTATTAAAAATCCGTTGTTGATCATAAAACATATGTGTAGGTTAATTATATAATGTTAACGTAAAGATTTTAAAAAAGTTATCATTTCACCTATTGAACCTATTTAATTGATATGAGCTCTGGATAAATCAAAACAGGGAAATAACACTTTAATTTCACGAATTATCACAAATGGTTCTAAATATAAATTATTTACAAATAAGTAAAATTAGTTTACTTATTTATAAGTTAAAGTACGGAAATATAATAGAATTAAATCGGGTTTAGATTGTAAAAACAAACTGAAAGTCTGATTCGTGATTATGAATAGTATAGAGAGCTATCCATCATATTGAGGTTTTATTCGTGTAAATCTGTGTAATTCGTGGCTTGATTAAAAAGATGTGGATACACCGTAGCTGCCGAAAGGCAGGGAGTTAAGATTCCCTGTCTGTCGACAGGCAGGCTCTTCGTGCCTCATTCGGAATGACAAGAATAGCACCAATTTTCACGAATAAAATAGTAATGTTACTTTTAAATAAAATGATCGATATATAATATAAAGTAAACTCGATTTAATTATTTATAAACTAATCTTTACCTCTAAACCCATAAAGCAATTGTGCAAAGAAGTTTTTGGGCATTTTAGTATCTCCTGAATACCCCAATGTTAATGTTCCGCTAGTTTCAGGGATATAGTTTGTTTTAAAAATATAATCCCAAAGGCTTAAGCTAATCCCAAAATTAACCCCATACCTACGATCTTCAGGCAAAGCATAGGCATGATGATACAGATGCATAACCGGATTGTTAAAAATATATTTTAAAGGACCATAGGTAAGCCTAACGTTAGCATGATTTAAATGCCCTATGGTTATAGCTATAAAATGAACAATAAACGCTTGTTCTGGCTCAAAACCACCTAGAAGCATAACAGCGAATATCTTAAGAGGTTTGTACAAAATATTTTCCATCCAATGGTAACGTAAATGGGCTGCAAACCCCATTTCTTTTACCGAATGGTGTACTTTGTGAAACCGCCACAAAAAGTTAAACCTATGCAACAATACATGGGTAAACCATTGCACAAAATCCGACAATAAAAAGAATATTAATAATTGACTCCATACCGGAAGTCCTTTTAGATTTACCAGTGCTATAGAATCCATGGAAATTCCAATGCCTAAAAACAACCGTTCCAGAATGGCATAGATACCACTGATAACAATTGTGAAGACAAAAAAATTGAAAAACATATAAACAGCATCTATCCAAAAATCCTTTCGAAATATAGCCTGTTCTTTTCGCCATGGAAATACGATTTCTAAAAGCCATACGGCCAGAGATATTGCTACCAAACCCCAGAAATAATTAGTATACCAAGGTACCTCGAAACATATAGATTTCCATGTCCAATCCAGAGTTCCTAAAAATGCATTTATAAAAGCTTCTATATAAGTATTCATAGTTTTATTTAAATAAGGTTGTTATAGTGTCCTGCTCAATAGGTAAATCTTTATTATAACTCCACTCTATCCAGGATCCATCATAGTTTTTTACGTTTTTATATCCCAACAACTCTGTTAACACAAACGTTGTATGAGCCGATCGTACACCGGAATGACAATAGACATAAACCTTCTTTTCCTTTGTAATTCCTTTAGATTCGTACAAATCTAACAAGTCTTTATAAGACTTAAACTTTTTAGTTGTGTTAAATTCTATAGCTTCAGCCCAATCCAACAATACGCTATTGGGAATACGTCCTCCTCTACTTGCTCCTCTTTTTTGACGTTTGCCTGAAAACTCATTGCCTGTTCTTGTATCCAAAAGAATAGTATTATCGTCCACGACAAGGGATTTTATATCCTTTAAATCAGCATATAAAGACATGTTCTCGTTGGATGGAAGTCTAAAACTTGAAGTGTTATAACTCATAATATCGGAAGTCAATGCGCCTCCCTTATGTTCCCATGCAGTTAATCCACCATTCAAAATTTTGACATTATCGAAGCCATAGTTTTTCAAAATCCACCATAAACGAGATGCATCACAAGCGCCATTCTCATCATAAATAATAAGCTCATCTTCATTTTTAATTCCTAATTTACTAAAAAGCGCCTCAATTTTAGCTCTGCTGGCCATGATGCCTTTATATGGGAACGTATCATCTTCAATATCAGTTCTCCAAATATTTATAGCATGATCCAAATGCGCTTTTAAAAACGCTTCGGGTTTTCTAAAATCTATTATTTTAATATTTGAAGATGTATTTAAAACTTTTAAGTCCTCACTTTCTATGAGATGTTTTGTGCTGTAATAACCTAGTGGTGTAGTTACGGGCTTTTTTAAAACATCGTAATGAGGTTTGGTTCTTTTTTTGCAGGACACGAAGCAAATTAGTAGGGATAGCATCTTAATTCTCCAAGTCATACCATTCTATGTTTTCCAGGTTTGTACGTCTTCCAGTTTCTTCCGATGCATAGTTTTTAGCTAAGTAGTCAACTATAATAGCCTCATTTTTTCCTAAATCCCAAAGGTTTTGAGTTTCCTGCATCCACCGAATAATACTTACCCAGCCTTCTTTATTTGCCCTGTTTTGGGTTACTAATTTTGCTGAATGACAAGGTGTGCAACTTGCTATAACGATTTGAAGCCCTTCATCATTTTTAAAACCTGTAGCTAGATGAATACCGTTTTCTATTTTATCGAAATCGTCTGCTTCAACATAAGTTTCTGTTGTGTCTTCTTTATCAAATACAAGAAATGAAGGGTTTATCAACTTATAAGTTAATGCTCCTGCCCCCATAAGTATTAATCCAAAAAAGAGTACTACTCCTAAATAAATACGCCTTACAGTATTTCTAAATTCCTGATCGTTCATCATTTAACTTTAATGGCTATTCTATGACTGGCATTATTTAAATATCCTTTTGGGTTCCAACCTGGTAATAGCATAGGTTGACTAACTCCGGTATTATCTGTAGCTCTTGCCCAAATTTCATAATAACCTTTTTTCGGGAATTTAATTGATGTCTTAAAATGTTGCCAAGCCAAACGGTTTATAGGTTTTTCCAGTTGACAATTATGCCATGTCGCCCCAAAATCTATAGAATACTCCATCTTTTCAACTTGTAACTCTCCGGCCCATGCATGTCCTCTAATCTTTAGAGTTTCCCCTTCATCAAGCATAGCTCCGGATTTGGGGTATGTAATTAAAGATTTTACAGGCATACTCTCGATGATACACATATTTTCTTCTTTTACCTTTTCTCCCGGTGCTACTGGTTTACATGGTACCCTATATGCTGGCGCTTTCATTTTTGTACCATCATGCACTTTATTTCTAACACTTATGCCATGTATCCATTTCCCGGATGCAGACGCAGGCCAGCCGCCTGCAACTAATCGTAACGGATAACCATGCGCTATGGGGATGTCCTTACCATTCATTTTAAAAGCCAGTAATGTTTCTTCCTGAAGTGCTTTATGTATTGGAACCCCTCTTGATATGGGTTCCTTTTCCGGATCACCACTTAAATGCGTATCAGCTCCGTGATAACCAATGTAAACAGCATCATTTTTAATACCCACATCTTCAAGCACATCTTTTAATCTAACACCTGTCCATTCTGCACAGGAAACAGCCCCTACAGTCCATTGATTGCCTTTGGCCGGTGGATTAAATTCACTTCTACCATTACCCCCGCACTCTAATGTTAACTGATAGGTGTAGTTTTTAAACTTACTTTTTAAATCCTGAAGCGTGTATGTTTTTGGTTTAGAAACAGATTCTCCATCAATAGTTAATTTCCAACTTGCGATATCTATATTTTGAGGTATGATGCCATTATTCCTAATAAACATGCATTTATTTGGTGTAATTTTATCATCTAGTAAATGAGCTTTCGCTTCTATATTCCAAGGCTTATCATTTAATACAGTCATCTCCTTATGCTTGCTGAATAGCATATAAGGGTCTGGATCTTGCAATCCAATTAAAGTATAGTTTTTAGGCATTGAAGAAGAAAACACGATTTCTGTACCTATGACTGATGCGGCGGCACCCAGAAATGTATTCCTGATAAACTTCCGTCTTTTCATGAAAGGGTTATTAATTTTTGTAAAAATTACAATTAATAACTTTCAATGATTGTAACAAAAGTTACATTATACTATTTTAAATCAACACATTAGAAGATTTAGATAATAATTTTCCCCAGTTTCAATTTGGGTATTCGCTCTTCTTGTTAAAAAAACGGAAAACCAAAATAACCTTGTTAAAACAAAACACCACATGAGAATAATTCATGTGGTGCTTTGTTATATATCAAGGAAATTAATAAGCTGTTGCTTCATTAATCATTAATCAGCCCTTGTCCTTCAAGCCAAGGTGCTCCAGCATTTTTCAAATCCTTTTCAATCTGGCTTAAATCATCTTGAATAATTGAATTCAATTTAGATTTAATTTGTTTCAACTGGCTTTTAGCTCGGTTAATAGCTGCAATATGCGTAGCAGTAGGACCATAAGTTGTTTTTGCCACAAATAAGCCAATCGTTTCACCATCTTTAGGTGTTGGATTAAATTTCTCGCCTATTTCATCTTTAGTTTTATCTCCAGAAAGTTGCTTATCCAGATTTAATAACTTTAGTCTGGTACTATTAATTTTACTTACCAGGGTGTTAGATGGGTTTATAGCTTTATCTGCAGCACGCTTCATAGCTCCTATTAACAACAATTGCTTAGACAAAACTAAACTTGTAACGTTAAGGTCTTTTTGAAAGACTTGAAAATCTTCAGAGAAAGCTTTTATTTTATCGTGGGAAGCTCCTTTAAGCGTACCTTCTTTTAGTTGAACGACTTTAAACTCCTGAGGAGCACCAATTTGATCTGTTTTGCCATCTACTCTTTTATAAAGTGTTACGGTATAGTTACCGGGCGCAACTAAAACTTTATTATTACCCCAAGAATGCTCTTTTTTTACAGGCTTTAACTTTTCACCTTTGCGATCTGGGTAACTTAAATCCCAACTCGCTCGATTAAATCCTTTTGAATTAGTGCCTTTAATGGTTTTTATTAAATTCCCTTCGCTATCTTTTACAGTTAAAAGTATAACTGGTTTTTCCTGTTGTTTTTCTTTTTCCAAAGCCTCCCAACCTGGGAAATCAATACCTTCATTTTCTTTATCCTTTAGCTTTTCATTTGTTTTACGTTTGGCTTTTAAGGTCTTTGTTTTTTCTGGCAAATAATATGTAAACACAGCTCCAAACGGTGGATTGTCTGCCACATAATGTGAATTCCCTTGTCCATACATCCCTTGCTTTTGAATATACCAATAAGCTGGTTTTACTTTAAATAAAGAGGCTTCTGCTTTTTTCGTATTGGTATTAAACGACCTTAATGCGCTTATATCATCTAAAATATAAAACCCACGACCAAATGTAGCTGCTACCAAGTCATCTTCTCGTCTTTGAATGGTAATATCTCTAACAGAAATTGTTGGAATGCCATTACTAAGTTTAACCCAATTCGCACCACCATTGGAAGTAAAATAAACCCCAAACTCTGTAGCCACGAACAAAAGTTCTTTTTTAACATGGTCTTGCACCAAGCGCCATGTAACGAGTCTGCCTGGCAAATCTCCGGTAATAGAACGCCATGTTTTTCCTTTATCGGTACTCTTAACTAAATACGGTTTAAAATCTCCATATTTATGATTATCGAGTGCTACATACACCGTAGATGCGTCAAATAAATCTGCACGAACATCATTTACAAAAGCAGTGCTTGGAATCCCTTTTATAGAACCTAATTCCAATTTACGCCACGTTTCGCCTCCATTTTCTGTTATTTGAATAATACCATCGTCTGTTCCGGCATAAATAAGTCCTTCTTGTTTAGGCGATTCCGCCAAAGATGTAATGGTGTTATAATTAGACATTGCTAACACGTCCCAAGCATTATCCCAACTCTGTTGTTTACCCATAATTGGAAGCTCGATTCGGTTTTGGTTTCTAGTAAGGTCTGTAGAAATTGGCGTCCATTCATCTCCTCTATTTTCCGATTTCCACACACGTTGTGATGCAAAATACAATCGCGTTGGTTTATGCGGACTTACCAATATTGGTGAATCCCAATTAAACCGTTCATAAGGTTCACCTTCTTTGGGTTGTGGCTGTATAAAAACAGTTTCTCCTGTTGTTTGGTCAATTCTAAACAACCAGCCTTCTTGATACTCACCATAAGTAATGTTTGGGTTCCCCGGTTCTATGGCCGATTGATGCCCATCAGCACCTAAAGTATTCCACCAATCTGCACTGGTTATACCTTGACTACTTAAAGTTCTGGATGGTCCTCCATGCGATCCGTTATCTTGAGTACCACCATAAATATTGTAAAACGGTGCCGTATCGTCTACCGCAAGTTTGTAGTACTGTGTTATAGGTAAGTTATTTATAAACCTCCAGGTTTTGGTTTTATCGAACGTTTCATAAAGCCCGCCATCGGTTCCAAACATTAAATAGTTTTCATCACTTTTCTTAAATACCAAGGCATGACTATCGACGTGTTTCTTCTTTTCGTTCATCGATTTAAACGTCTTCCCATGATCGTCGGATTCCTGAACATAATTGCTCATTAAATAAAGTTTTCCTTCTTGATGTGGTGAAGCGTACAATTCCTGATAGTAATGAGGTCCCGTACCACCAGAGACAGCATCAGACTGTTTTACCCACGATTCTCCTTTGTTTGAAGACATAAACACGCCTCCTTTACGCCTATCCATTTCGATGGCTGCATAAACGACATCGGAATTAAATGGCGATAAAGCTAGCCCTATTTTTCCGAGATTCGATTTAGGGATTCCTGTTGTTAGTTTTTTCCAGGTTAATCCGCCATCTGTACTTTTATGGATTCCAGAACCTGGTCCGCCTCCCAAATAGGCAGCCACAGTTCTATGTCTTTGCCAGGTTGCAGCATATAGCGTATTAGCATTTTCCGGATCAATAATTAAATCGGTTGCTCCTGTCCATTGGTTATCACCCAAAGTTTTAACCCATGAGCTTCCTCCATCGGTGGATTTATAAACGCCACGCTCTCCCCCATCTTTCCATAAAGGTCCTTGAGCGGCTACCCAAATGGTATTAGGGTCTTCTGGATGAATAATGATTTTTGAAATGTGTTCAGATTTCTTCAATCCTTTATTCTCCCAAGTTTTACCATCATCATAACTTACATAAATACCATCTCCAAAGCCAACATGTCGGCCTCCAACATTTTCTCCCGTGCCTACCCAAATGGTATGGGAATTATTGGGATCTATAGTTATACATCCTATAGAATAACTGGTTTGTTCGTCAAATATCGGAGTCCAAGTCGTACCCGAGTTTATGGTTTTCCATACGCCACCGGATCCCACGCCTACATACCAGATATTTTCATTTTCCGGATGTATCGCTATATCGGCAATGCGTCCTGAATTAAATGCTGGACCTATACTTCTAAATTTAAGTCCGTTAAGTAAAGAATCTTTAGTGATTTTTTTTTGAGCAGATGCTGAGGATAACATACAGACAAGGCATAGCCAGGTCCATACAATTTTAGTTAAATTAATCATTTATTTTTGAATTTAGTCACTGTTTAAAGCAAGTTAATCAATTTCCCAAAAAAATAAATCATTAAAAATCACAAATAAATGTGAAAAAAGCACAATACTAATTGAATAGGTTTTACTAATTAGTAAATACTGTTTACAAATAAATGTGATTAAATTGGTTCTCGCTAAAGATTAAAGTTAATGCTCGCTGAGGCTCGAGGACGCAAAGAAACAAGGACTGCGACTGAATACTAATAACTTATGACTTACCCCTTATGCCTAAAAACTAAATACAGATCACTAGTTTACGATCAATACTCCAAAAGCTCCTTCAACACAGTTTCAAATCTATTTTTAGATAAGTATTGTTCTTCTAACTGACTTGCAAACGGTATAGGGGTTTCCATACTGGCAACACGTTTTACCGGAGCATCAAGAGATTCAAAACAATGTTCCATGATTAATGCAGAAATATCGCTGGCAATACCGCCAAATAAGGAATCTTCTTGTAAAACAATGGCTTTTCCTGTTTTTCTAACCGATTGGTATATGGTTTCTACATCCAGGGGTTGAAGTGTCCTTAAATCTATTAAATCTGCCGAAATTTCGGTGTTGTTATTTAATGTTTCTAAAGCCCAATGCACAGCAGCGCCGTAACTAATAATGGTGACATCTTGTCCTTCCCTAATCACAGAAGCTTTTCCAAAAGGTAAAGTAAAATAATCTGCGGGTACTTCTTGCCGAATACTTCTGTACAAACCCTTGTGCTCAAAAAACAAAACAGGATTCGGATCGTTAATTGCAGTCGTTAGTAACCCTTTAGCATCGTAAGGAAACGCAGGATAAACAACCTTTAAACCAGGGGTTTTTGTAAACCAGGCTTCATTAGTTTGTGAGTGAAAAGGTCCGGCAGCCACACCGCCTCCACAAGGCATTCTAATAACCACATCGGCTTGCTGTCCCCATCTGTAATGTGACTTTGCCAAATAATTAACAACCGGGTTAAATCCTGAAGTTACAAAATCTGCAAACTGCATTTCTACAATGCTTTTTATTCCAGCTATCGATAATCCCATGGCAGCCTCAACTATAGCAGATTCACAAATGGGTGTATTACGCACACGATCTTTTCCAAACTGCTCAACAAACCCTTTTGTTATCTTAAACGCACCACCATATTCTGCAATATCCTGTCCCATAATAACCAGGTCGTCGTGTTGTTGCATACTTTGCTTTATAGCGTCGGATACGGCATCAACAAAACGAATATCATCATATTTTTCCAAACCATCAACACCCTCATATTCAAATTCTTGATACACATCATTTAATTCATTTGTTTCATCAGGAATTACAGGTTCTTCAGCAAAAGCTATATCCAAACCTTTGTTAATTTCTGTTATAATTTCAGCTTTAATCGTCGTGTTTTCAGAATTGCTCAATAGATCATTTTCTATTAAAAAGGTTTCAAAGTTTAAAACCGGATCTTTTACAGCCCAAGCTTCCATAAGTTCCTTCGGAACATATTTTACACCACTCGCCTCTTCATGACCACGCATTCTAAAAGTTTTAAATTCTAATAAAATGGGTCTTGGATTTTCACGTACACTTTGCGCTAATTCATCAACTTTTTTATAAACTTCAACAATGTTATTGCCGTCTATAATATGCGACTCCATACCATATCCCAAACCTCTATCGGCAATATTTTCGCAATTGTATTGCTCTTTCGTTGGGGTAGACAATCCGTAGCCATTGTTTTCAACACAAAACAGTACGGGTAATTGCCAAACGGATGCCACATTTAATGCTTCATGAAAATCGCCTTCGCTCGTACCGCCTTCTCCTGTAAAAACAGCCGTAACCTCATTTTTGTTTTTTAACTTAGAAGCTAGTGCAATACCATCTGCTACACCCAATTGCGGCCCTAAATGAGAAATCATGCCAACTATTTTATAATCTTGGGTTCCAAAATGAAACGATCTATCTCGTCCTTTTGTAAAACCGGAAGCCTTACCTTGCCATTGTCCGAACAACCTATGTAACGGAATCTCACGCGTAGTAAACACTCCTAAATTTCTGTGCATTGGTAAAATATACTCTTCCTTATTTAAAGCCATGGTCACGCCAACTGCTATGGCCTCTTGTCCTATTCCAGAAAACCATTTGCTAATTTTTCCTTGACGCAACAGAATAAGCATCTTCTCTTCTATCATTCTTGGCTTTAATATGCCTTTATATAGCTGTATTAATAGATCTTTATCAAGATTTTCAATATGATATTCCATAGCTATCGAAGTGATTTCCTTAGTCATAAAATGTGTATTTTACTTCATCAAATATACCATAAAAAGACATAAATTATATAAAAGTTAAATAAAACGTAGTGCGTCAAACTTTCCAATGTTTTTGTACATTTGTAATACATCCACATTAACACAATAACTCATGACTAGTATACCGAGTGTAGATTTAAATGATTTTATTTCTGATAATCCTGCTACAAAACAAAAATTTGTCGATGCTATTGGAAAAGCATACGAAGAAATTGGTTTTGTGGCCTTAAAAGGTCATTTTTTAGATGATGCTCTGGTAGAGAAGTTATATAAAGAAGTTAAGAATTTTTTCGATTTACCTATTGAAACGAAACAACGTTATGAAGATCCGGAAATTGGCGGACAACGTGGTTATGTATCCTTCGGAAAAGAAAGCGCCAAAGGTAAAAAGGAAGGCGACTTAAAAGAATTTTGGCATTTTGGACAGTATGTTGAAGACAATGCAGAACTTAAAGCTGAATACCCTGAAAATGTTATTGTTGATGAACTTCCTGATTTTAATACCACAGGTAAGGAAGCTTACAAGATGCTGGAAAAAACAGCGCAATACGTGTTACGCGCACTAGCTTTACATTTAGGATTGGAAGAAACGTATTTTGATGCTTTTATTCATAATGGAAATTCTATTTTAAGACCCATTCATTACCCGCCTATTACCACAGAACCTAAAGAAGCCATTCGTGCTGCCGCACATGGCGATATTAACCTAATCACATTATTAATGGGAGCGCAAGGCCGTGGCTTACAAGTGCAGAATCATAAAGGTGAATGGATTGATGCCATTGCGCAACCTGATGAGCTTATGATTAATGTTGGAGACATGCTTTCTAGACATACTAATAACAAATTGAAATCTACAATACACCGCGTTATAAACCCGCCTAAAGAGCTTTGGGGCACATCGCGCTACTCTATTCCGTTTTTTATGCACCCTATAAGTGATATGAAATTAGATGTATTGGAAAATTGTATAGACGATAAAAACCCTAAATCGTTTGATGACATTACCGCCGGAGAGTTTTTAAACGAAAGACTCATTGAACTAGGTTTAATTAAGAAAAAATAATATCCAGTGACCAGTGTTCAGTTTGCAGATTCTTACTCTACTCTTTTTTACTGCCGACTGAACACTGAATACTGATCATCGCCAACTGAACACTGAATTACAGAACAAATGGATTTACAAGACCAATTAAAAAACCTGTTTCCAGATCATGTACCAACAGAAGATCCTGTTGAAAACAAAACCGAAGGTTCGAAAATATGGATGCAGGACGATCCTATTATTTGCAAATACGAAAAACGTAAAGGCAAACCCATTACCATATTAGAAGGTTATACGGGTGCTAACGAAGACTTTAAGGCTTTAGCCAAAGACATTAAAACCAAACTAAGTGTTGGTGGCAGTTTTAAAGATGACAAGATTATTATTCAAGGGGATTATCGTGATAAAATAATGAAAATGCTCGAAGACAAAGGCTTTAATGCAAAACGTGTTGGAGGATAACCCATGAGCAAACAACCTCTCAATATTACCAATGGAGATGTACTAACCAACTATCTGAGTGAATTAGACATTATTGGTGAAACACTTACCTGGCAGGAAATGCTTTGTGAAGGCTCTACTGTTGTGGAGATTGGTTCTGAAACATTTTTAGATACCAGAAAAGCATTTTTAAGCTCGTATTATGATATTGATTTAGATGTTCACAAAATTAAATCGGAGTTAAATAAGCTGGATGATTTCGAAAAGTATTCTGAAATTATACTATGGTTTGAATACGATTTATTTTGTCACATTAATATGATTGCTGTGATCCAATTGATTTCACAAAAGAAAATCGAGCTTCCAATTTCTCTTGTTTGTAGCGGTAGAATTGAAGGTAGTAAAACCTTGAAGGGGTTAGCAGAATTAAACCCGGAGCAATTAATCGATCATTATAAAAAAAGGGTAACGTTAAACTCAGAAGATTTAGATCTGGCTAAAACCATCTGGAATATTTATTGTGGCAAAGACCACAACCTACTAAAGCCATATGTTACAAAAGAATCTTCATTTAAGTATTTAAGCAATTGTTTAAAAGCGCATTTAGAGCGTTTTCCAGATTCGGTATATGGCTTAAATGTGATGGAAAAGAATATACTAGAGATCGTTAAAAACAACACTATAAAATCCAAACATCATTTATTGGGCTATGCGCTTAATTATCAAGGCTATTATGGGTTTGGAGATCTTCAAATTTCAAGGGTTATAGAAAAACTCAATATATTCTTTACAGAGGAAGACCAATTCTTGGCGCTTAACAGAAAAGGCCATGAAGCACTATTAGGCCAGTATAACTTAGCGACCAAAATTGATAATAATATGGTTTATGGAGGTGTTAAAAGACTCGATTATCAATTCAACAAGAAACAAAACAAACTTGTAAAAACCGTATAAGATGCCTATTAAAGAATCGGAATTAATATTGAATCCAGATGGTAGTGTGTATCATTTAAACTTGAAACCCGAAAACGTTTCGGATACCATTATTTTAGTAGGTGATCAAAACCGTGTTGAAAAAGTATCGAAGCATTTTGACAGTATTGAATTTTCAACTCAAAAACGTGAATTTAAAACCCATACCGGACTTTATAAAGGCAAGCGACTTACAGTGCTTTCTACCGGAATTGGTCCGGACAATATAGACATTGTACTTAACGAACTGGATGCACTTTTTAATATAGATTTAAGCACCAAAATACCCAAACAGACTATTACCCCACTCAATTTTATTAGGATTGGCACCTCTGGCTCTTTACAAGAAGACATCCCTGTAGACGCATTTGTTTTAAGTACTCATGGTTTAGATCTTAATGGTATGCTACACGCTTATCAAATAAATGGTATTAATAACCCGGGCATAGAAGAAGCTTTTATAGCGCATACCAATTGGCACGACTATAAAGCTAGGCCTATTGTTATAGAAAATAGTCCTGTGCTTGAAGCGCGATTAGAAAGTGATAAAACACATAAAGGATTAACGGCAACCGCAGGTGGGTTTTACGGTCCTCAGGGACGTGTTTTGCGTTTACCCGTTCAGGATGCCGATTTAAACCATAAAATGGACAACTTTAATTTTAAAGGAACTACTATTACCAATTTCGAAATGGAAACATCGGCTATATACGGATTGGCTAAATTACTGGGACATCATGCCGTATCCCTAAACGCTATCATTGCGAATAGAGCTTCTGGAACTTTTAGTAAAAACCCTGCTTTGACTATTGAAAAACTTATAACTTATACACTCGACAAAATTACTCAATAAAAAATTTCTGCAAACAAGCTATGCCCAAGGTAAAACCTTCTACTTTGATCTGAGCAATAGATTATGACTTTAGGGTCTGTAACCGAAATTTTGTATTTTGCCCCACCCGGAATTGAAAAAAACAATTCCGACCTCCTCAAAGGAGAGGTGAAATCGGAGACCCCGAGGCAGAGCCATCGGGGAATTATTTAGATTAACAACCCATTGATTTAATGAAGAAAGTAAATATTGGTGGCGTACCGGAGCATTTTAATTTGGCTTGGTATCTTACCCTAAAAAATGGCGACTACAAAAAAGAACAGATTAATTTAAGATGGCATGATTACTATGGCGGAACTGGTGCTATGTGCAAAGCACTTCGAAATAAGGAAATCGACATCGCCGTTATTCTTACCGAAGGGATTATTAGGGATATCATAAATGGTAACCCGAGTAAAATTGTACAAACTTTTGTGCAAACACCTTTAATCTGGGGTATTCATGTCGCCCATGATTCACCTTACCAAACCATTGAAGATTTAAAAGGCACCAAAGCTGCCATAAGTAGGTATGGCTCCGGCTCACATTTAATGGCTTATATTAATGCTGAGAACCATAAATGGGACCTGGAAAAAGATCTGGATTTTGAAATTATAAAAAATCTGGATGGCGCTGTAGAAGGACTAACTAATGGTAAAGCCGATTATTTTTTATGGGAAAAGTTTACCACAAAACCATTGGTGGATGATGGTACGTTTAGACGTATAGGGAATTGTCCGTCACCATGGCCTTGTTTTGTCATTGCGGTACGTGAAGATTTTATCGCATCTAATAAAGACGATTTAGAAACTATCTTGAACATTATTAATAATGCCACCTGCCAGTTTAAAGAGATACCAAGTATCGACAAAACTATTGCCAATCGTTACGAACAACAACTTGAAGATGTACAGGAATGGTTAAGCCTTACCGAATGGTCTCAAAGTTTAATTGATAAGCCTACGATTGTTAATGTGCAAAAGCAATTGTTTGCTTTGGATATTATACCTGAGGTGGTTGGTTATGAGAATTTGATTTATAGGTTATAAAGTCTAAAAAAAAATCTGTAAGCGAAAGTTATTTAAAAAATTTTACTTTTACCTTTCTTTTTATTCTTCTCTTTTAAGACGTCCTTGACAATATCCTTGATTAATTTCTTAAAAAATTTCTCAAAGGAATCATAGATTTTAGAAAGCAGTCCAATTAAAGTATGCTACAAAGTAGAAAGCGCTATTTTTGAATGTTCTAATAAGAAAGTGTGTTAGTGTTATATTTATTCTGAATCCGGATTATTGAAATCTTTTAATATCTTAACCTGATAAACCTTTTCCGCCGCTTTAACAATAGAGTAATATTCATCTCTTAGTAATGCCGAAATAGATTCCCCTCTAATTATGATTATATTTATTAATTCTATTAATCTATCCACAGTATCCCAATGATCAAAAATTGATTTTTCCCTTTTTTTACTATATGGTAATTCACTGACACGAAGCTTCAAAAACTCCTCATAAGTATCTGGAAACTTAAAATCATCAAGAGAAAGGGGTTCTATCTGTTCGCTTTTAATCTCTTCAATGTTATTATCCTCTTTAATTTTCAAATTAATAGAAGTAAATCGAACCGCTCCTAATACATTGCCCATGTCATTGAGTTTTTGGATTTGTTCCAAAATAGCTGGATCTTTTGAAATAGATGCGATTGTTAAGAGTGTCTTAATATCATCTGGTAATTTTTCATTTGAATGAATATTCACAATATTATCATTCATTTTCTTTAAATTATCTATATCAACTCCTTTAGCTTGGTTCGCTAATATAGCTGCCTCAGCAAGTTTTTTCTGTGCCTTGGCTCTTTTTATATCAGCTTCCGCTTTTATAACCTCATTGTTTGCAGTATAGATGTTCTTACCGAATTTCTTTAGACCGTTATACAAAAATGGTATTTTCTGTTTAACAACTGTATTAAAAATTCTCCAAAATAGTGATTCATTGGGTTTATCTCGATTTTCAGGCGTAGCATCAAAATTACCTGTATATTGTGATTGTTCTTTTTCTCCTGACATAACCTTAATAACTTTTTTCTAATACTTTAACATTATCAGGGTTATATGTGATGCCAGACCCTCCCATCATCATATATAACTTTTTTAATTCAATTAAATATGAGGCTATTTCTTCTGAAGTTGCCGTTCCTGGATCAATATGTACCTCTAAATATTCCTTTCCTGTAAGTTTATCAGCTATATCTAAGGAATCGCTGTATTGAGCTTTTAAGGAGTTTAGTGCTATTACACGATAGACATTTTTACTTGGGTTTTCGTAAAATACTGTATCCCCTGGATTAATAGTTTCACTTTCAAGTCCAACAAAATCTTCTTTATTCAATTGGAATAGTATCTCGCTACCATCTTTTTCAATAATTGTAATTTGATATCTTATTCCATATTCTTCTGATCCAATATCTCTAAAATCCAATATTTTACCTAATTCCATATAAGTCAATTCATTATCACCCCCGAAAATAGAGACTTCACCCCTATATATCTGAACTATTCGACAAAAGGTAAGATTATTCAGATTTGATGCGTGATTTATTTTCTACATTTGAACCCTTCCCAAAAATATAACTTGACTTATTCAAAAATACCTGTAGATATGGTATTCAGTAAGAAGAAACCTTTTATGTTTTGGATATTTGGTTCCTCCTAAGAACACAATTTCAACACTTTATGAAAAAATTTGTGATATTACTTTTGTTGGTTTGCACAGCAGCAACTTTCTCTCAATCAAAAAAAAATAAAAAATTAATACAAGAGATAGTAGGTCTCTGGAAACTTGATGATAACAACAATGTAACTTACACCAAAATTATAGAAGGTATCAACTTGTCTAAAGATGAGATTTACACTAGGGCATTAGCTTACTTTACATATAATTACGGTGATGGTGATTCTGTGGTTCAAGTTCAAGATAAAGAAAAAGGAACTATAGTAGCTAAAGGGTTATATGAAAAAGCACATGTTGGGATTTCTTTGGTAACTTATATATTCGACACATGGCATGTTTTAAGGATTGACATTAAAGAAAATAGAGCACGCATTCTACTGAGTTTAACAAATTATAATTATACTGTTTCGGGTGGTAGCACTCCAGATGTAAAGAATACAATTCCTATAAGCTCAAATTATCCCGTTACACAAAAAGGCCATACAAAAAACCAGTTTGCACAAGCATTTTACAAATCCCATAAAAGAGCCGAGGCTACACTATTGGCTATAGAAAAAGCACTAAAAGAAGGTAATACATTTAACAGTGAACAAGACGACTGGTAAAATCAAGTTTTAATGCACCTCCTCCCCACAATAAGCGAATCATTTATAGTAGAGCTATTCCAGAGTGAAAATGCCGTGTATGTTGCTACTTGGTTGGGTATAATTGGTTTATTTATTACATTAACGCTCTCTTTCCTAATTAATCTAACCTATTTTAATAAACGTAATACATTTAAATTTATCAGTACCATATCCCTTCGTTGGACTTAAATTAGAATTACATGGAAAGAAAAAACGATGAAAAAGCGAACAGTTTAGATAATGCTATTAAGGAATGTAAAGAGATAGTCCTAAATCATAGATCCCAAAGTAAATTAATATTGTATTCTGTGTCTTCATTCTTAATATTATTGATTGCTACAAACTATGTTTTGATTGTATTTTCTGGTATAGATATCCAAATAGTATTAGATTCTTCTTGGCTATATATAGCTGCAGGGTTTGTAATGATGGTTTTTGGGGTACTAATGTCAATTTATCGATTCCATTTGAAAGAAACTGCAAAATATGAACATCTCCATATTGGGTTTTTACGTATACGAGTTGCAGGAAACAACACTGAGACAGGGTATCAAACTGAGGTTAGAAAGTCTCTTACCGAAAATGCTTTTCTATTTGATACGAATAACACATTCCTAGGTACGAACAAAAAAGTAAAAAACCCATTGCCAGGTCATCCAACATCAGACATTTCTACTTTAATCATAAACAAGTTACTTGACAATATAGAATTTCAAAAAAAAGATAAGCCATCAAAAGCAGCTATAGTTAATTAGGGACTATAGAGCATCAGTCATAAAAAAGCATCCGACTTGAGAACGCTTTTTCTAATAATTTCAAGCCTTATTCAAGAGGTCTCTTTAACAATAAGTCACACTTCTCACCAGGAGTATTATCATTAGGGTCTTCACAATAAAGGTCACAATTCCTTTCTAATATACGAATCGTGCAAACAGGGCCTTCATTGTAGGGTTTACAATTTTCTTCTGTATCTGGATCAGGAACTACCGCCATACAGTCTATATTGGGACACTTGGCAAAAAAGCCAACATTATATGGATGTACGCCGTTTGAATCAAAACCCAGCGAACCAGAAGCAGCCATTATCAAAGCCAAAAAAGGTAAAGCGATTTTAAAAATTTTCGTTTTCATAATATAAATATTTAAAGTTAACAGTAGCTAATTAAATTATGAAACAAAAATTATATCTGAGGGATTAATAAGCATACAAAACGGATTTATTGGAGTGACAGAATTAATGATAGTTACCACCCATTTTTAAAGTTTGTGTTTATAATTATACAGATATTCTCCCTGACTACACAACTAGATTAGCTATGAGTTTAAAAAACGATTTCGATGAATTTATAGCTGATTTTAAAAAGTATCCTTTATGGCTAAAAATCGTACTTGGTACTTCGCTATTTATATCAGCTAGCTCTATTACTTCTTTATCTGATACTATATTTGAATGGAAGGGGTTTATCAAGGACGGTTTAGATTTTTATAGAATACACATATCATCTCCTTTGAGAAGAGTTTTTAGATCAATTGATTTGATATATTCTCAGAATTCAATTGATTTTATAACAGCTACGATACTCATTTGGACTTTACCAATACTTAGGTTTTCAAACAGTTATAGAAAAGTCTATAGAAAAAAATATAAATTAGAAAAAGATTTTACTTCAGATGATTTAATGTATATCATATTCGCATTTGGTATAGCATTCGCTCCCCTAAATTCAACTCTTGAAATTAAAAATGGAGAATCTAATCCTTGGAGTTGGGTTGATTGGTTTCAATTAATGTCATTTTTTTTATTTTTTATTTTCCTTTGTATGATTTCTAAAAAATACTTAAAAATAATTGGTCCATCTTTACTATCCATTATTATAGTTTTAATATTAGCAGCAATCAATGTGGGATTGAATAAGTAAAACCACCTTTTGTGGAAATTCCCACTTGCTTAGATTCCATTATTCCTTAGCTTTATATAGCCCTAGAATACCTAACAAAATGTTAATAATTATCAACCTTCTATATAAAAGCTTAATTTTGAATTAATAATAAACCAAAAACATGAAAAAAATACTCTTTTTAGCTCTTACTACAGCTTTTATAGCTTGTGAGGACGCCCCTAAGGACTATGCAACTTTATCTGGTAAAATTACTGATAAAAACAGTGATTCCTTAGTAGTTAGAACACGTACATATTCAAAAACCATTAAAGTTAATGAAGATGGTACCTTTAGCGATACCTTAAAAGTAGCTGCGGGTGTGTATAATATTTATGATGGAACAGAAGCTACTAATATGTTTCTTAAAAACGGATTTGACATCAATATTACTTTAGATACTAAGAGATTTGATGAAACTGTTAAATATACTGGTGTTGGTGCCGAAACAAGTAATTATCTGGCAAAAAAGGCTTTAATGCAGGAAGAAATGTTTACATCTGCTTTATTCGATTTGGAAGAAGAAGCATTTAAAAACAAAGTGACTGAAATTGAAACAAAACTATCTGAGTTTATAGAAGCCAATAAAACTATCGATTCTGCAATTTATGCTAGTGAAAAAGCAGGCTTGGAAAAACTTAACGAAGGTCTTTTAGGAGCTTATAGCCAACAAAAACAGCGTACTACTCAAATGTCTGAGTTTATAGGTAAGCCTTCTCCTGAATTTGTTGATTACGAAAACCATAAAGGAGGCACAACATCGTTGGCAGACTTAAAAGGAAAATACGTTTATATTGATGTATGGGCCACTTGGTGCGGACCTTGTAAAAAGGAAATTCCTTCGCTAAAAAAGGTTGAAAAGCAATACCACGGAAAAAACATCGAGTTTGTTAGTATTTCTATAGATACTCCAAAAGACCATGGTAAATGGAAAGAAATGGTTAACGATAAAGCCTTAGGGGGCGTACAATTATTTGCCGATAACAACTGGAAATCGCAATTTGTACAAGACTATAAAATTCAAGGGATTCCTCGTTTTATTCTTATAGATCCGGCTGGAAACATTGTTAATGCAGATGCACCAAGACCTTCTAGTCCGAAGTTAATTGAATTATTTACTTCTTTAGAGATATAATCTAAGTAAAAGAAGCTATTATAAAACAAAAGAGAGATTGACTAAAAAGTTTTAGAATTGTCATTTTGAGTTCAGCCGAAAAATCTCAATATCTTAATAAACAGAGATTCCCTGCCGGCCGGCAGGCAGGTTCACTTCGTTCTGAATGACACTACTTTTCAGTCAGCCTCTTTTTTTAGTAAACAAATTAATGAATAACCAACTTACTTACTAATTTTTCTTTTTCATAGGTGTTGTTTTTACCAATCATCGTTGATATTCTTGCAATAAGACGCTGTGTTCCTTAAGACCTCTTCAAGTTTTTCATAAGATTCCACTACTATTTCTTCATCGTTCAAAGTAACCAGAGTAATCGGAAAATTAAGTGTAGTATTATCCACATTATTGGTTAATTCATCCAGATCTGCGTCATTTGCAACAGTAACAAGTACAATTTCATCTGTTTGAATATTTACCCTATTTGCTGTAAAAGGGTATTTAAAATTAATACAGTCGCCATATCCCCCTTTTAAAGCACAGTTTTCAAAATAATTCTTAATTTCGTTAGCTCCATATGCAAAAGAAGAGGTTCCGCCCGGTGATGTAAATCTTACCTGATTAATTCTTAATTGATCCATAGTAAACTCAGTATTGTTTATCTCATTATATGCTGACAGAGCATTTTTTACGGCCCATATACCTTCACTAATAGGTATTCCATTTTTACTTATATAGATGTGTTCCAATCCGTCTGGTACGAAATATCTAATTAGTCCCGAGCAATTGAAATTAACATCAGACACTGTTAGCATTTCTGCTTCACGTTCAATTTCATCAAATTTAAAACTGCAGTCTTCTAAATATTCAGCAATACTTTTTTTATTAAGAACTATACCTATATCATTATTGGAAATATAAAATATCCTAAAGTCGTCTTTAGTAAATTGTATTTCAGTTTCGTTATAAGCTGCTTTCAATGCGGAAGAAATAGCTCGGTTAGCCAGAACTTTCGGTAAAAATGTTAAAATCTTGGGAGCCGGATAAAAATCTCCTTGGTTATTTAAAAAATAACCTACAATATGTACGTCTTCGCAATTAAAGTTAATACGATTGTAATCATTCTTTGTTAATGTTGTAAACTCCATAAGAAATCTTAAATCTGTTGATATCTTGTTATCTTCTTTTATCTCTTCCGTAGTTTCGTCAGACTGACAAGCCTGTAGGGTTCCTAAAAATAATGCTACAATAAGTAGTGTTTTAAAAAAATATTTCATGTTTATATTATTGGGGTTTGTTATTATGAAAACGATCGTGAATAATAAAACCCTCTTGTATTTTAAAAATTAGTGTATTGTGCTAAAAACCAATATTTAATAACATATTCGGAGTAGAATACAATCCATATTCATTAAAAAAGAAAAAAATATCATAGATGAAATATTGAGTTCGTTACACCTCTATAGCAAAAATCCAATGAAACAAGTTCCATTGGATTTTTTAGTCACTTAACATAAATAAAGCAATCAAATAATGTTTTTACAATAATCGGTAATTATCATTCAAAGCGTTTTTAGCTTTTTTATTAAGGCTACCATTCATCAGTACAATAAAAAGATGAGTTATCCAAGGCGTTTTTAAGTTCATCATTAGATGTTACTATAACGTCGTCACCATTTAATGTTTCTAAAGTTATAGGATAAGTAATTGTTAAGTTTTCATTACCCCCCTTTTTAAGATTCTGAATTAAGTCTTTATCACTGGTAACGGTTATAGGTATAATTTCTTCAGTTTGAAGATTTATTCTATTAAATACAAATGGATATTTAAAATTTATACAATCATTCATTTCCTTTGGTCTGTCCAAAGCACAATTTTCAGAATAATTTATTATTTGCTCCCCTCCTAATGCTCGGGATTCTGTTTGTCCTGGTGATATAAAATCAACCTGATTTATTCTTAGTTGATCAATGGTATACTGTGTATTTTTAGCTTCATTATACGTTTGTAAAGCCTGCATAACAGCGGAAACGCCACTGCTTAATGGTATATTATCTGCTATAAAGCTATTATCTAATCCTTCTATATAATACCTTGCAGATCCGAGGCAATTATAATTAATATCAGATACTTTAGCAGCTGGTTCATACTCAGGGAAAAATTTTATATCTCCATCAAAACGACAGTCTTCAAAAAAGTCAATAAAATTCTTTCTGCTGTTTATCAATCCAGGACCAGGGTTATTATTAGAACCTAAAGCGGCTACATACATTATGCGGAAATCGTCTTTAGTAAATATAACCCCGGTATCTGCGTAAATTTGTTTTAGTGAGGTAGACATTGATTCGTCGCTCCAAAATGGTATTTTAATAGTAGGGCCAAGAGAATAATCCCCTTGGCTATTTAAAAAATAGCTAATGATAGTTACATTGTCTTGACATTCAAAATTTATTAGGTTATAATCACTTACATAAGATGCCGTAAAAATTATGCTGTCCAACAAATCGGGTGAAATTTTATCTGCAGCAGATATAGTTTCTGTACTCGTTTCTCCAGACGAACAAGATTGTAAAACTCCTAAAAATAGAGCTATAAAAAACAGTGTTCTTAAAAAGTATTTCATGCTATTAATTATGTTTTAGGTTTAATTACTATAGATACAATTCCAAATAAAAACCTCTGCATTTTTTCAAACTATATAATCCATTAAAATTTAATATTTAATGACACATTTGGAGTAAACTCCAATCCATATTTATCTAAAATTTCTATATGTTCTTTGTCTTCGGTTAAAGTATAATACCGATTAAGAACATTTTTCTTGTTGGCTATATTAATTAAACCAACGGTTAGTTTATAATCAACTCTTTTTGATATATCAAAATCATAACTCAATGTAGCGTCAAACCTTAGATAATTCGATAACCGCTCGGTGTTTGGTTCATTATAATTAATGACATTAAACTCTCCTTTTATAATTGGTAATTGCTCGTTAATTGAAGTAAAAGGTTTTCCAGTAGCATACTCCATTCCCAAAGAAAAATTGAATAATTTATACTTAACATTTACTCCGGAAATAAGATTGTGCCTAATATCATTATTGTTATAAAACTGAGAAGGGTTATAGTCTTTAAACTTGTATCTATTAGTACCGTAATTATAACTTAACCACGTGTTTAAAGTATGACTTTTATAGTTATAATGAAATGTACATCCTTGAACGGTATAAGATCCAAAAAGGTTATCGAATTGGTTGAGATTCTGAAAACCTTGATTATAAGTAGTAATGCCTTCTACTGTTTTGGTATAAATACTAGCATTAAGCATATGCCTTCTTTTTTTAAAACCAAAGGCCAACTCCAACTGTTTACTTTTTTGTAAAGGAGCTTTAACATTGTTGGCAAGAATCCATCTGCGTTTTTCTATCCCCAGAAAGTTATTCTCCAAATTAATAATCTGTGAAATATTTTGTGTTTTCCTTTCTCCTCTAACCTGAATATCGATTTCTGGTATGGGGTTATATGTAAAATAAAACCGAGGCTCTGCTTGAAAGTCTTCTATAAGTTCATAATAAACATTTCTTAGTTCTACACCTGTATTTATTTTGTTTTTAACGTAATGAAGGCCACTAAATACTCCAAAAATATTACTCTGCTGTGTTGTATGAGTTTGATAAAACTGGTTAAAGTTATTAATATCGTCTTTTACAGTTAAATGCTCTTGGGATATACCAGCTTCATAAGCAATTCCTGATTTATTTATCTTTGAATGGTATTTTACAGTCGTCTCGTAATTTCTAATACTATTACTTTGAAAGCTTGAAATATCTCTAGACAGCAAAAAATTTCCGCCTTTTAGCTTATATTTTGAATAATTAATACTAGTTTCAATTATAGACTTATTGGAAAACCTATGCAACCAATTAAAACCTAAAGCTGTGTTTTCTTGTGTTAACCTACTTTCCTTACTTGTTGTATGCAGACCTGTTTCTTCATAAGATAAATTATTAGCTAACACCAATACATTTAATCCGATAGTGTTGGATTTGTTAATTACCAATTTATATTGTAATTGCGAATCGTGAAAATCGAAAGTGTTATCTGTACTAATAATGTTTTCTTTTGATGTAGTGTATGTGGTAACGTTTGAAGATTGAAAAGCTTTTCTAGCATAATTTATATACGTTGGAGAGTCCCACAAATCTGTAAGCGATTTTCTTGTTGAAAGTAGCAATTCGGATTTTTTATTTAAAGGAACTTTAATATAACCATCTACACTTAAAAAATTAATACCAATACCTCCTTTTATTCTTTTTGAAAACGCATTTTCATGTTCCAAACTAATAACACTACTTGTACTGTTTCCATACTTGGCTGGCGTGGCATTATCATATAGGGTAATTGTTGATAGTAAGTTTTCGTTAAAAGCAGAGATTAATCCAAAAAAGTGGCTATTTTGATAGATTTTTATACCATTCCACACAAACAAATTTTGATCCTGTGTACTGCCCTTTACAATTAAATCTGAAATAGATTCACTATTACTGGAAACCTGAGGTAAGTTTTCTAAATTCTTAATAACATCATGAGATGTTAACCCAGCCAAAGCCGCTACTTCTTTAGTTTTAATTAAAAAAGCACCATCTTTTTTCTTATAAGTTCCTGTAGAAAAGAAAGGATAAATAAACAGTTCATCTAACCCTCTAAGCAGTTTAGTTAAAAAAACTTTATTAGCCTTTAGTTTACTAATATCTATACTTTGTTTACCATAATTTAAATGTGATATTAAGATTTTTTCGGGAATAACATTTTCAAAAAACACTTGTCCTTCTTTATTTGTAACCCAGGTTTTATGGTTATTCAAATCTGTAATTAGCAAATGCTCTAAAGGCATATTGTCTTCCTTGTCATAAAAATATAAGGTATCCTTTTTTAAAGGCTTTACAACAATTTTATTTGGAGTAACAAGTATAAAAGAAAACATAAACTCTCTCTTTAAATATTCTAAATGAGCTTTTAAGGAAGCTTTTTCATTATAAAAACAATCTTTACATAATTGGTTTTTTAGTAATGCAGATTCATAATTAAAAGAGACATTAAAGAAACTTTCAATTCTTTTTAAATGTGTTTCAAGTAAAATGGTATTGTTTTGGGCAAAGCAGCATGTTGATAAAAGGGAAAATATAGCCAACATATATGCTACACGGGTTTCTTTTATCATCTACATTTCATTCAAATAAATACGTTTCCCTTTTTTTGTATACTTTAAGTTTAATGATTGGCATAAAACGTTTAAAACGTCTTCCAAAGTATCGTTATAATTATACTTTCCTGTGTATTCCAAGTTTATGTTTAAATTACTGTTCATAATAAATTCTATATCATATTGTATACTTATATCTGAAACTACCTGATCTATTGGTGCATTTTCAAAAACAGAAATCCCTTCAATCCAATAGGGCTTTTCGTTAATAGCATGTCCTTGCTGACTGTTCTTTTCCAACACTTTCGAATTAAAAAAGCTGTTTGCTTTTAAAATCGTTTCTTTCCCTTTATGCATAACAGATACAGTACCTTCGTAACAATACACTTCAAAAAAATCCTGACGCTGCTTTACATTAAACTTTGTTCCTAAAACGGTTACAGTACCATATGGTGTTTTAACCGTGAACGTCTTGCCTTTTGCAACTTCAAAATACCCTTCTCCTTTTAAATCTATGGCTCTCGATGTTTTCCAATCTTTGTTATAAGCCAATTCCGATTTTGCATTTAGCCACACTTTAGAAGCATCTGGAAGCGCAATTTGAACGGATTCTCCTGCCAGCGTATTATATTCGAGATTGTTTCTCATTCCCAAAAAATACACCGAGACAAACAGCAATAATGATGCCGCTGCTGCTATAGGAAGCCATTTTTTATACAATGGAATAACTTTTTTATGTTCTATAGAAGGCTTTAAACGAGCTGAATCTAACTTTCGTAAAACCTTGTCTTCATCATAATTCACACCTTTAACACCGTCAAATAATTCAATAATATCCTTAAATTCAGAATAGGCGTCTGATGCTTTTAAGGCTTCCTTCTCTTCTACCGAAGAAAATTCAAAATCCAAAAACTTTGTTATGCTATTAATTTTATTCTTTTCCATATTATGGTCTAGTAGTTATGTATGTAACGTTTCAAATTAAAAAAACCCGCTGCTAAAATCGTTTTTTACTTATTTGCAGTTCTTCTTGTAAAAACACCAAGGCATTGAAAATCCTTTTTTCTACCGATTTTACAGTAACATCCATGATTTCTGCTATCTCTTTATATTTCTTTTTATCTACTCTATTAAGTAAAAAAGGAACCCTATACTTTTCTGGCATAGCATTAAGAACATGATTGAGCTGTTTATGAAATTCCTTTTCTTCTAAAATATATTCTGGCGTTTCTTTTTCTATAACATTCGTAGTATTGTCTTTATACTTTAGAGCACTATTATTGCTTCTAAAAATATCTATTATTCTATTTTTAGAAACTGTATATAAATAGGCTCTCACATTCTTTAGGGGTACGTTTCCACAATTCTTCCACAATTTAAGGAAGGCATCCTGTATAACATCTTCTGCAAGTTCCTTGTCTCCATAGTGGTACACCAAAAAGTTAAAAACTTCTTTTGAGTGTTTTTTAAAGGCTACATTATAGTTGTGTTCTTCACAAATAGAATCTTTAGATGAGTAAACATCGCAATTCATTAATCTTAATATTTTTTAGGTTCTTTAGTATAACGTGACAGATATAAAAAACCCTCCTGCCTAACCCTCTTTTTTTTGAAAAAAAATTCAGTAATAAAACTCTTAAAATTAACTGTCTTAGAAACAAGACTTTGGAAGTATACTTTGGGAGTTCACAATATAAAGTGGATGGTTGAGGTGATTTTGGGGTAATTTATATAAAATCCCTTTATGGTTATCGCTCTAAGCTGAAGTGACCATAAAGGGAACTAATTCCTAATAGGTTAAACCTATTTCGCTTCTTGTTCTTTCGTTTCCGTTTCTGCTTCAGGCGGTTGTTCTGGTTGCTTAAATAAATCAATAAAGGCTTCTCCTAAATAATCTATAACATGGCTGGCTATTAAACTTTGATAGCCAAAATCTTCAACTGCAATATCTGCCGACCTTCCATGCAAATACACACCAAATACAGTAGCTTCCAAGGTATTATACCCTTGAGATATTAATCCTGTAATAATACCTGTTAATACATCGCCGCTTCCCGCTGTAGATAAGCCGGGGTTTCCTGTTGTATTAACATAAAGTTTTTCTCCTAATACTGTTATGGTATTTGCGCCTTTAATTACAACAATACAATTGTGTTTTTTCGAAAAGGCCTTTGCTTTTTTTAACTTATCAAAATCATCTTTCCAAGCACCAATTAGGCGTTCCAACTCTTTAGGGTGAGGTGTTAAAATTGTTTCTGCTGGCAGTAATTTTAGTAACGCTTTCTTTTTGGCCAACATATTAATTCCATCGGCATCAACTACCAAAGGCGTTTTATTTGTCTTTAAAAAGGCTTCAAAAGCATTTATGGTTTTAGTATGGGTTCCAGCTCCAATACCAAAGCTTACAACAGTAGGTTCTATATCTATTTTAAGATCTGTAATCTGTTCCTCATCAGCATCTGTTATAACCATAGCTTCTGGAAAAGACGTTTGTAAAGGCAAATATCCACATTTAGGAACATAGGCTGTAACCAAACCAGATCCAGCAGATAAAGCCGCCCTACTTGCTAAAGTTACCGCTCCTATTTTTCCATAGCTCCCTCCTACTATAAGACTATGACCAAATTGCCCTTTATGCGAGAATTTGTCTCGCGGTTTATATATTGGTAACACTTCGTGCTTTCCAATTAATTCCACCTCTGTTTGGGTCGTGTATAAGAACTCTTGATCCAAACCTATATCTAACACCTCCCATTGTACGGTATGTTTAGCCGTATCTGGTAAAAAGAAAACCAGCTTAGGGGATGCAAAGCTTAAAGTATACCCAGCCCAAACCGCACTATTTTCATCTTCAGGGACTTTATCGGTACTTAAACCCGAAGGAATATCTATAGACAAAGTAAATGCCTTTGTGCTTCTAAAATGCCCAAATAACGCTTTTACCCAATCGTCTACCGGCCTGTTTAATCCAATACCAAAAACAGCATCAACAATAATATCATCTTGGTGAATTTCTGGAAAATCTTCGGTGCAACTTAAAAGTGTTGGCCAATCCTTTGTAACATTCTTAATCCTATCATAGTTAATTAAAAAATCTTTGGACCGCTTATCACTGCAATTAACAACATATGTTTTAACATTATACCCATCTAAAATTAAATGTCTGGCCAGCACCAATCCATCGCCACCATTATTACCAATACCACAAAATATATGAATGGGAACCTGTGCTCCTTGCATACGCATATGGATCCAATTAAATATTTGCATCCCGGCACGCTCCATTAAATCTGTTGAAGATATTTTTTGACGTTCGGATGTTAGTTTATCTCCTTGATATATTTGTTCTTTAGAAAATAGTTTCATGAATAATGTACGCTTTTATAGAAAATAAAGCCCCAATTTAGGCAATAAAAAAATCCTTAGCTAGATTTTAGCCAAGGATTTCTCTACATATCCCTAAATCACTATAAATTAGCGATATAAAATCAACCTCTATTCTTTAATAAATTTAATTACTTCAAGATTTTCTAATTTTAAAAGATATATTCCTTTAGATAAAGATTTAATGTCTATTTTATTTTTATTTACTGTAGTTCCCTTCAACACTTCTCTTCCAAGCATGGTATAAATGGCATAACCTTTAAGCTCGGTTTCACTTGAAAGACGAATAAAATTAGTTGATGGATTTGGATATACTTTAATTTTAGCTTTTGAATCTATATTATTATCAGATAAAACACTAGTATCTATTGTACTTAAGTCCCCATACGATGTGCCAATAGAGTTTGTGGCAAAAGGCCTTACATAATAAATGGTATTAGCAGACAGGCTTCCTAATGCATCATTAAAAACACCTTCTCCACTTCCCACAACAACTTTAGTATCTGAAATAGTTGGAGGGTTTACCGAAGTACTATAAACAAACCCTCTTTCTGTAACAGTAGATCCTCTATCATCTGTAACTTCTCCACTCATATCTATTTGGTTGGCAGCACTATTATGTGTAGAAGTACCAATAACAACTGGAGCCCCTTCCTCTATAATGGTAGCGCCTCCTTCAAGGTTAATAGTATAATTGTCAAAATTGGTAATTCTATGGCCGCCAAAAGCAAAGTATGAGTAAATAATCTCGGAGTTTGCCATAGCAGTATTTTGCACATTCCATGTTTTGGTTTCTGTTGGTGTCCCAGGGGTTATAAGCGTTCCATCTGCGTTAGCCGGATAAATTTTTATAGTCATGTCAAAATAGCTATTTGCTAATAAATCAATGGTTAAAACTGCTAAATACCAATCATCTGCTGAGCCGCTATTTAAAACATCACCTCCATCCCAACTACCTGAATTAGTTGTAGTTCCACTAGTAAAAATATAACCACCACCATGTACAGATATACCTAAGCCATCACTAGGAGCTGCATAAAAATTATGAGTTGCATTCGGGTTAGACGTAAAACCGATACCTCCATAGCCACTATTAAATTCACTTTTAAAATACGTTTCAAACTCATAGTGAGCACCCTCTCCCGATATAGAATATCCTTGCTTTGTTGTAAAAACTTCGTTCGTATTTCCCGAAACGTTTACAGCTCCGGTACCATCAATACCTGTATTTGTTGTTTGCGTTATAAGTAGTGAAGAACCACCTTGAGTAAATGCTGCACTTAATTGATTAGCAGAATTAAAATCAAATACATTAGTTACCTGAGCTTGCACAAGTAGCGTTGTTAAAAATAAATATGTTACCAAACATAATTTTGTACGTAATTTTGTTTTCATCTTGTAAGTTTTTTTATCTTTTATTTATTCAAATGTAAGAATTATTATTCAATAATTACATTTAAACGATAAAAAATTACATTTAAACGATAAAAATAACAATAAAGTGCAAGTAACAAGAAGAAGATGTCACTGTTTAATTTATACTAACAGGGATTAAATTAATTCTTAGCAGAGATATTTAAAATGCATCAAGAACAAAAGTTGTGTGAGAATTTGAACTAACAGTAAAAAGCCTCATAAATGATAAGTTACAGTTTGTTTTATGAATTAGCCAAAACATAGATCGGAGTAAAATGCCCTATGATTTGTAGGCGAGCGTCAAATGTTTGAAGATGTCGTTAAAAAAGAAATGCTGTTTGAGCACATGCCCGAGAAAACAAAGAGTTAGGCCAATAGGTAAGGTAATAAGATTGGCAAGTGAGAAATGGTCATCGTGCGAGTTCATTTCTTTTAGACATCGAAAACTAATTTGACCGCCGAGAATCTAAGGCTAGACTTTTTTGTTTCTTTTTTGGTCAATGCAAAAAAGATATAGATAATTTAAAATCGTATTTTGACCAAACACAACTTTTAGTCATGATCCTTTAAAATCAAAAAATATATTACCCTAAAGATTGGTTTTACAATTGACATTTTTTTAATTCAAAATCGAATAAGTCGATTATATGAAATAAAACAAGCTTCTATATTAAGAATACCACAAAAAAACCTCAAGTTGTTTTTTAATTTGGCTAAAAGTAATACTTTTGAGCTGTATATTTATAGAATATAATGAATCATTTAAACCAAAATACAGTTGTACGCATTGCTTCTTTAACAGAAGGAACAACTGCTATTTTTGGTACAACTACAATTATTACGACCCTTTGGGGTTGCTAACTATATATTCTTCAGGCTTTTCTTGTAATTTCTATAATTACAACATCAAAACATATTTTTTCAATTATCAATTCATCAAAAAATGAAAGTTTTAAAATTTGGTGGAACTTCGGTAGGTTCTGCAAAAAACATAAATAACGTCATAGACATTTTAACAGATTATTCCCAAAAAGATTCTGTTATATGTGTTGTATCTGCAGTTGGCGGCATTACAGACAAACTCCTTTTAGCTGGTAAGCTAGCTCAAAATAAAGACACAGGTTTCAAAGAAACATTTAATACGATTCGGGATATTCATTTAGAGATTATAAATGAGTTAAACCCCAGTAATGCCGATTCAATTATAACGTTTACTGAAACGAAACTAGGCGAACTAAAAAATTTATTGGATGGTATTTATTTAATCAATGAACTGTCTCCTAAAACATCAGATAAACTTGTGAGTTTCGGCGAGCTTATGTCGTCGTACATCATTTCGGAAACTATGAAAAACCGTAGTTTATCTGCCGATCGTAAAAACTCGCAGGAACTAGTCGTAACAAACTCTAATTTCACGAAGGCTGAAGTTGATTATAAGCTTACCAACAAAAACATAGTAGATTATTTTAAAACAGCAACGCAACGCGTTACTATTCTTCCTGGTTTTGTGTCAAAATCCTTAGCGGGTGAACAAACGACATTGGGTCGAGGTGGTTCAGACTTTACGGCAGCTATTGTTGCTGCTGCGTTAAAAGTGGATCAGTTAGAAATATGGACCGATGTAAGCGGTATGTTTACTACCAACCCTAAATTGGTAAAACAGGCCTATCCTATCGAGAAAATCTCATATCAGGAAGCTATGGAATTATCGCACTTTGGTGCCAAGGTTTTGTACCCACCAACGGTACAACCTGTTTTAGATCTAGATATTCCTATTCACATAAAAAACACGTTAGATCCAGAAGCTGTTGGAACTATTATTTCTAATGATGAAACCAAAGTTACTTCTCCTGTAAAAGGAATTAGCAACATAGGAAACATTGCCTTATTAACGTTAGAAGGTAGTGGTATGGTAGGTATTCCAGGGTTTTCCAAGCGTTTGTTCGAAACCTTATCGCAAGAAAAAATCAATATCATCCTAATTACACAAGCATCGTCTGAGCACTCCATTTGCTTAGGTATTGATGAAAAGGATGCTGACAATGCTAAACAAGCTATCGACGCTGCTTTCGAAAACGAAATTGCTCTAAATAAAATAAACCCTATAATAGTTGAGACCAATCTTTCAATTATAGCTTTGGTTGGTGATAATATGAAAAACCACCAAGGAATTAGCGGTAAAATGTTTAGTTCGTTAGGAAAAAACAATATTAATATTCGTGCTATTGCACAGGGGGCTTCAGAAAAAAATATCTCTGCCGTTATATCTGAAAATGATATAAAAAAGGCTTTAAACACCCTACATGAGCAATTCTTCGAAATAGAAACAAAACAACTCAATGTATTTATTACTGGTGTTGGAAATGTTGGCGAAAAACTGGTAGAACAAATAAAGCAGCAAAGCAACTACTTAAAAGAAAATTTAAAGATTAATTTACGGGTTATAGGTTTATCAAATTCCAGAACGATGGTATTTGATGAGGATGGTATCGACCTGACCAACTGGAAGGAACAACTAGCTTCGGGAGAAATTGCAACTTTAAATGGTTTCTTCGAAAAAACCAAATCGCTCAATTTACGTAATAGCATTTTTGTTGATGTTACTGCAAATAAAGATGTTGCAAATTTATATGCCGACTATTTACGTCAAAGCATTGGTGTGGTGGCTTGTAACAAAATTGCATGTTCGAGCGAATTCGAAAACTACAGTTTATTAAAACGTCTTTCGCTTAAATACAATGCACCTTATTTGTTTGAAACGAACGTTGGTGCAGGGTTACCAATTATAGATACACTTAACAATTTAATTGCTTCTGGCGATAAAATAACATCCATTCAAGCCGTACTATCTGGTAGTTTAAATTTTGTATTCAACAATTTTAACGATTCCACTAAGTTTTACGATGTCGTTAAACAAGCAGCAGCAGAAGGTTATACAGAACCAGACCCTAGAATAGATTTAAGCGGTGTAGACGTAGCTAGAAAAATATTGATCTTGGCACGCGAAAGTGGTATGGAAATGAATTTGGAAGATATTGATAATACACCATTTTTATCTGAATCGGGACTAAAAAGTGATACTGTAGATGATTTCTACCAAACTCTAATTAAAGACGAAGAACACTATCAAAGTTTATATGCTTCTGCAAAAGCGAAAAATAGCCAATTAAAATATGTGGCTCAATTAAACAATGGTAAAGCTAATGTTGGTTTACAGGAAATACCAGAAGGGCATCCGTTCTTTAACCTTGAGGGTAAAGATAATATCGTAATGTTTTACACGCAACGATACCCAGAACAGCCGATGATTATTAAGGGAGCCGGAGCTGGTGCAGAAGTAACCGCTTCAGGTCTGTTTGCAGATATTATTAGAATTGGTAATCAGTAAGGAATGTTCAGGCTCAGTTCACAGTCAAAAATCAGGTTTATTTCCTGAAAAGTTTGTCCGTTCGAGCGCAGTCGAGAACTAAGAAATTAAAAAATGAAAAACGAAATAAAAATATTTTCACCTGCAACAGTTGCCAATGTAGCTTGTGGATTTGATGTTCTAGGGTTTTGCTTAGACAATATTGGCGATGACATGGTCATTAGAAAAACTGATAAAAAAGGGATTCATATCACTAAAATTGAAGGCTTCGATTTACCTTTTGAAGCAGAATTAAATGTAGCCGGTGTTTCTGCCCTAGCCATGTACGAAGCGGCTCAACCAGATTGCGGCTTCGAAATTGAAATATACAAAAACATAAAACCTGGTAGCGGTATTGGTAGCAGTGCCGCCAGTGCCGTTGGAAGTGTTTTTGGTATGAACGAGCTTTTAGGCAGACCTTATAACAAAACAGAACTAACGCAATTCGCCATTAAAGGTGAAGCTCTGGCAAGTAAATGTGAACATGCCGATAACCTTGCCCCTGCTATTTTTGGAGGTTTTACATTGGTTAAAAGTGTGTCGCCTTTAGAAATTTTAGAAATTCCAACGCCAGAGGATTTGTATGCGACTATTATACATCCGCAAATAGAAATAAAAACATCCGAAGCCAGAGCTATACTTCCTAAAGAAGTGGCATTAGAAAATGCCATCACACAATGGGCAAATTTTGGAAGTTTAATTCATAGTTTGCACACAAGTGATTACGATTTAATACAAAAATCGTTGCACGATGTTATCGTAGAACCTCATAGAAGTAAACTAATCCCTCATTACAAAGAAGTAAAAGAAGCTGCAATACAGCATGGCGCTTTAGGCGCTGGAATATCAGGCTCAGGACCTTCTATTTTTACATTAAGCAAAGGATTAGAGAACGCTAAAAACGTAAAAGAAGCAATAAATAAGGTATATTCTGAAACAGGAATAACCTTTGAAACCCATGTAACGAAAATTAATACAGAGGGTATAAAAATATTAAATTAATAAAGTCGATACATTTGTTATTTTGAGCCAAAAGCGAGAAATCACATTATAAAAATAAAATCAAGAACTAATAATAAACAGATTCCTGCTGAAGTTTATCTTAAGCGTAGACGAAAGGCAGGAAAGACAGAAAGATGAATTATTACAGTTTAAATAAACAAGCACCAAACACATCATTTAAAGATGCTGTTATAAAAGGTTTAGCTCCAGATAAAGGATTGTATTTCCCAGAAAGCATTACACCATTAGGTGATGATTTCTTTAAAAATATTAACCAATTATCATATACTGAAATTGCGTTTCAAGCCATAAAACAATTTGTATCTCCCGAGATTCCAGACGAGGTTTTAAAAACCATTGTTGAAGAAACGTTGTCTTTTGATTTTCCTGTGGTTCAACTGGATGATAACATATCTACCTTAGAGCTATTTCATGGACCAACCATGGCCTTTAAAGATGTTGGTGCCCGCTTTATGGCACGCTGTTTAGGCTATTTTAATAAAGATAACACCAACGAAGTTACAGTATTGGTAGCTACATCTGGAGACACAGGCGGAGCTGTAGCTAATGGTTTCTTAGGTGTTAAAGGTGTAAATGTGGTTATACTCTACCCTAGTGGTAAAGTGAGCGACATTCAAGAAAAACAATTAACAACACTTGGCAAGAACATTACCGCCCTAGAAGTTAACGGCACGTTTGACGATTGTCAAGCCATGGTAAAAAGAGCTTTTTTAGATGAAAGCTTAACCAACAACATGCAATTAACTTCTGCTAACTCTATAAATGTGGCACGTTGGCTACCACAATTATTCTATTTTATGTTTGCATACAAGCAATTACATAAAAAATATGATGATATTGTGTTCTCTGTACCTAGTGGTAATTTCGGAAATGTTTGCGCGGGTATGATGGCTCAACAATTAGGCTTACCAATTAATCACTTTATTGCGTCTAATAACGAAAACAATGTAGTTACTGAGTATTTAAAAACACAATTATACGCGCCTAAACCATCGGTACAAACAATTAGTAATGCTATGGATGTTGGAGATCCTAGTAACTTTATCCGTATTCAGGAGATTTATAAAAACAAGTTTGAAACACTGAAAGATAATGTGTCTTCATTTAGTTTTTCTGATGATGCTACCAGAGAAGCCATGAAGGAAATCTACACGAAATACAACTATGTAGCAGATCCGCATGGTGCTGTTGGTTATTTAGGTTCTAAAGCCTATTTACAAGAAAACCCTGAGGCACACTGTGTATTTTTAGAAACTGCGCATCCAACTAAATTCTTGGATGTTGTTGAAGAAGTTATTAAAGAAGAACAGCCATTACCAGAACAAATTCAAGCGGTAATGGGTAAAGAAAAGGTGGCTTTAGAAATTTCTACTTACGAAGATTTAAAATCTTATTTATTGAAATAAAACAACTTTCATATAATATTCAATGCCATGGGTTTACCATGGCATTTTTGTTTAATACATTTCATACTTTAAAAATGGTTCGTATGGCACACCTTATCCCAAAAAACCAATTATAACTGCACATCTCGGGGCTTCTCAAACAGCACCGGAAAAATTTGTAAACAGTGGTTATAACAAAAAGATCTACATCTTAGTATCTGTATTCGAGAACAAGTAAATCCAAATAGTTCTGGATAACTTAAAATTAAATGTGCTAAAAAGTATAGATGCACATATTACTCCTATAAAAGAAAATAAAAGAGACAATCCCAAAACAAAGTGAGCCAACAAAAAAACACCAATAAATTCGGCTACTGCTAGTGCATAACTAACAAACATGGCTCCAAAGAAAAAACCAGGCTCTTTTTCAAATTTAAAATTGCAAGTGTTGCATCTGTCTTTTATTCGTGGAATTCGAAATAATAGCAAATTACCCCCAGAGTTAAAAATGTTGTTTTTTTCACATTGAGGACATTTGCTTTTTAATATAGATATCAGTTTCATATTTCACCCTTTTAGAATCATTGTGCAAATTTAGCCTACTCAATGCAAGTAACGTATATAAATAATACGCTCTTTTTTGTACTTTTAGGACATAACTCTTTTTATGAAGCCTATACCTGTTTTAAATATTAAGCAATTTGAGCAAGATGTACCTATATCAGATTTTTATAGTAGTGATCTAACAAGTCATTTAGAAAGACATAAAGACTTTTTCCATAAACCCCATAGTCACGATTTCTTTCTATGTGTAATATTCTCCAAAGGCTCTGGTATACATGAAATAGATTTTAATACGTATTCCATTAAACCCGGAAGTGTATTTTTTTTAAGACCAGGTCAAACTCATTATTGGAAGTTTGATAGCCCGCCTAAAGGTTACATTTTCTTTCATAAACAGGACTTTTATGAGCTTCACTTCTCCAAAAGTAAATTGGAACAATTTCCTTTTTATTACTCTCATAAAAATCCTCCTACTCTTAATTTAGATTCCAAAAACATTGAAATTTTAGAGTCTAAATTCAAAGATATTTATAATGAATATTGTACGGACTTCCTTTATAAGAAACAAAAAATAGCAAGCCTTATTAATACAACATATATAGATTTAACCAGACATTACAATGCAATAGAATCTATTAAAAAAGAAACTTCGTTAGCTTATGTAGAAACATTAAGGTCTTTAGAGAAGTTGATTGATAATCATTTTAAAGCAGAAAAATCAGCAACATTTTATGCTAACCAACTAAATATTACTTCAAAACATTTAAATAGAATTACAAAAGCTACTTTAGGAAAAACCACAACCGACTTGATTACCGAACGGATAATATTAGAATCAAAGCGCTTAATGGTCCACTCTAACAATACTTTATCCTCTATTTCAGAACTATTAGGCTATGAAGATTATGCCTATTTCTCCAGAGTGTTTAAATTAAAAGTTGGAAAAACACCATTGGCATTTAAAAAAAGTTATCAATAGCCTTTCTTACAATTCCCTGCACATTCACAGCTCTTATAATTAAAGACTTAACACTGGAAACCATATATAAGTTTCACTGGAAACCGGGTAACAGAAATGCTCGAAATTAACTCTCTTTGCCTTGTATAATAATCCATTTCAAAGAGTCATTAATTTAAAAATCTTGTAATAATGATAAATAGAATAACATTGATCACGTTAATTTGTTCTTTTAACATGCTACTCTCACAAGAAATAGATACACTGAGAGTTTATCAAAACGACACTTTAGTTTTTAAGAAAGCGTTGGTACTAAACCACCGCGATAAATCGGAACATATAATTAGTTATGATTTGATAAACCCAATTGACAAAACATACTATGTTATTTATAATGATAAAAAGCAGCTTGTTAAAGAAGGAATGTATACATCAAATTATACTTATGAAAGCATACAATATGGTGGCGGTTTTTATAATGTAAAATATTACTACTACAATAATCAAGGAAAATTAAGAGCCATTGCCTACCTAGAGGACGGCAGACATTTAAAAACAGAACATTATAAAGGGCAGAATGAGTTACAAAAAATCAGGTATATCGACAAAAAAACCGAATTACCTGTAAAAATGGAATTTTATAAAAACAACAAACTAAAAAGGATAAAAGTTCTTACCAATTATTATGTCAACGGATAGTTTTATTATTACACCATTCCCTCTTATCTTAAACTCTTAGCTCACTAAACTGTGTCCCAGACTTGTTTCAGAACTATTTTTTTACAGTCACAGTGCTCTCCTCTTTAATTTAAAGCCGAGA
The DNA here is from genome assembly GCF_002886045.1 of Flavivirga eckloniae. NCBI lineage: Bacteria > Pseudomonadati > Bacteroidota > Flavobacteriia > Flavobacteriales > Flavobacteriaceae > Flavivirga > Flavivirga eckloniae. The sequence goes on from NZ_CP025791.1 coordinate 363,386, forward strand.
AATGAATTTCGATTTTGATAAAAATTGGAAGAAAGAGGCGTTTTATTAAAAATAACAAACATATATAACCCTCCGAATCCCGATCTCATCGGGATCCACCTCCCTTTTTAATAGGGAGGAACACCTTGAGTTCTTAAGCAAGATTAACGTTAGTTAACAACAATATACCTATTATCAGGTATTGAATCGATATACATATAACCCTAATATTGTTTCATCAACTAAAGCTATTTTAAACATGAAACAAATTAAAAAAAATCTGGGATGGATAAAAGACTATCCAGATATTAGGGATTACGACGTTCACACATCTACAGTTCACAAAAACCCGCTTAAACCCGTTATAAAAGAATCGGTAAAAGATTTAATGGGCAAAATAGGAATGACTGATGATTCAAAAAAAGCCTTAAAGAAAAAAGTAGATCTTAGAAAATGGTGTTCGCCAATTAAAAACCAAGGTGGTATAGGTTCTTGTACAGCATTTGCTGCCGTTGGTATGTACGAATACTTCCAGAAAAGAGCCTTTAACAAATTTATAAATGGCTCAGAACTTTTCGTATACAAAACTCAAAGAAATATGCTGGGCTGGAAAGGCGACAAAGGATCTTATACAAGAACGGCTATGGGCGCTCTTGCCTTGTTTGGTGTTCCTCCAACCAGTAGCTATCCTTACGAAACCGAAAAATTCGATGAAGAACCACCTGCATTTGTATACTCATATGGTCAAAATTTTCAGGCACTAGCTTATTACAGATTAGATCCCTTGGGAACCAGTGGCAATCAAACACTAACAAACATTAAAAAACAACTAAGTGCCGGAATACCATCAATCATGGGGTTTACGTGTTATACATCCCTCGAAGATCTAGAAACGTTTAAAAGTGGCAAAATTCCCTACCCTAGTGATACAGAATCGGTAATAGGCGGCCATGCTGTTATGGTTGTTGGTTACGACGATAACATGGTTATTACAAATCCAATTGATAACAAGAATAAAAAAGGAGCACTTATCATTCGTAATTCATGGGGAAATTGGGGCGATGAAGGCTATGGTTATATCCCCTACGAATATGTTAAACAACAATTAGCCAGCGATTTTTGGTGTTTAATATCTGCTGAATGGATAGACACTGGAAAATTTAAAATGTAAACCGAATAGTAAACACCAATAGTTTGTTATTTAAAACATAGATTTTTAAAAATAGTACTTAAAGAAAAGGCTGTTTTAAAACTAAATACCAATTTATAAACTTTTAAAACAGCCTTACAAAAAACCAACACTCATTATGCAAAGAATAATAAAGTTTCTTAAACAGAATGATGAAATTCTTGGGATAGTTGTTGGTATTATTACTTCTCTGGCAGTAATTTCAAAAACAATAGACAAAACAAGTTTTGAAAATTTAAACATTAACCTACTAACCGATTCCATAAACATTGGAATTCTTTTATTGGCACTAGCTTTAACAAAAGGGACTCCCCTTTTTGTTTCAAAAGAAGAAACAAAAAAGATTTGCTCAGACTTTAATTTATCTACAGAAAGCTTTAATTCAAAAATTGTAAGAACAAATTCCCTCATCAACCAGCTATCAAGCTCCATTCGTTGGTTTGCAATAATTTTACTTGGCTTTTATTGCCTACAATTCTTTATGGATTTTAGTCTAATGGATAAATATGATGATTTTGAAAACAGTCTTAAAAACAACAAAAGTATTCTTGAATTACTAAAATTCACATCCGATGGGTTGCAATCGACTTCAAACTTAAACGCCGCAAAATTTTTAGGTATCGAAATCTTAACCAATTCATCAAACTTATTTAGTGCAACTTTCCTTTTTACATCCTTTTTGGTTCTATTTAGCGTTACTCTTGAAAATGACAATAAGACCTGGCATATAAAAAATCAAATTCCTATCTCAATAGCTATTGCCATTACTGTTATTAATATTGTTTTTTTTATTGTAGGTGTCGATTATTTTAATCTAAAAGAAACCTCTACTTCTATTAGATTGTTGGGCGGAATTTATAATGGAATTGCTATGGCCTTGTTATTTAGCAGATTCATTTCCATGGAATACTATTTTCAAAACTCAAAGCGAAATTTAGAAAGAAGCTTTTATTACTACGGAATAACAATAGGACTTCCTTTGTATGTCGTTGTTCAACCCTTATATGCGTTATTTAATGCCGTAGATTTAGAAGCCGCAGCAATTTTTAAATCAATAGTTTTCTTAATATGTTTTTGGGGTAAACTCGTATTCCTATTCTTTATTTATACCATGCTTAACAAAAAATGGATACATTCCTATATTCTTCTCAATCTAATTGAAAACGAGAACCTTGAAAAACTTTCCTTAGAATTAAATGATGTTGAGAAATTGGATAAATAAAAAGCATACAATAACTTTTTTTAACTATAACAGTAGGGTGCGTGCATGTGATTCCCTTTAACAATCTGAATCCCGAATTTTAATATGATTTTTTGGTTGGAATATTACGAATTTATGTAGTTTTGCGCTACAAAATTTAATTATTAATAACCAACCATGAAAAACACTGCATTAACATCAACACACGAAGCTCTAGGAGCTAAAATGGTACCTTTTGCTGGCTACAATATGCCTGTGCAATACGTAGGGGTAAACATAGAACACGAAACCGTTAGAAAAGCTGTAGGGGTGTTTGATGTATCGCATATGGGAGAGTTTTTAATTGAAGGAGCGCACGCATTAGAATTAATACAAAAAGTATCCAGTAACGATGCTTCTAAACTAACTATTGGTAAAGCTCAATACAGCTGCTTACCAAACAATGACGGTGGTATTGTAGACGACTTAATTATATACAGAATAAAAGAAGAAACCTATTTACTGGTAGTTAACGCCAGTAATATTGAAAAAGACTGGAACTGGATTCAATCTAAAAACGATGTTGGAGCAACCATGCGCAATTTAAGCGAAGACTACTCGTTACTAGCTATTCAAGGCCCTAAAGCCATAGAAGCTATGCAATCCATTACAAGTCAAGATTTATCAGCAATAAAATTCTACAACTTTGTAGTTGGTGACTTTGCAGGTATAGAGCACGTTATCATTTCAGCTACTGGGTATACAGGTAGTGGTGGTTTTGAGATTTACTGCAAGAATAGCGAAGTAAAACAAATTTGGGATAAGGTATTTGAAGCCGGTGCAGATTATGGTATTAAACCTATCGGGCTTGCTGCTAGAGATACCCTACGTTTAGAAATGGGGTACTGCCTTTACGGAAATGATATTGACGACACCACTTCGCCTATTGAAGCTGGTTTAGGTTGGATTACTAAATTCACTAAAGCATTCACAAATTCTGAAGCATTAGAAGCCGAAAAGCAACGAGGACCAGAACGTAAATTAATCGCATTCGAGCTTGATGAACGCGGTATTCCAAGACAAGGTTACGACATTGTTGATGGAAACGGAAATAAAATAGGTATTGTAACATCAGGCACCATGTCGCCATCGTTAGGAAAAGGAATAGGCTTGGGATATGTTCCAACCATTTTCTCTGATATTAGTAGTAAGATTAATATCCAAATACGTAAAAATGCAGTCCCGGCAACCGTTATAAAACTGCCTTTCTATAAAGGTTAAAGTATTTTCTATAAATGAAAAGGCAGGAGAAAGAAAGTAAACATAGAATTTTAATATTAGGAGCCAGCGGTTTTTTGGGGGGTGCCATTTATAAAGAGCTCTGCTCCTACTTTAAAACCTTCGGAACTTATAGCACCCCTAACAAGCAACACGAAAAGAATAATCATTTTTTTCATTACAATATAGAGGAAGACGATGTTTATGAAATACTAGACATCGTTAAGCCTACTATCGTTATTTCTGCACTTCGTGGTGATTTTTCAGCACAACTGATGGCACATCAACATCTTGCAGAATATGTATTTACCAACAAAATAAAGCTCATTTTTCTATCCTCTGCCAACGTTTTTGATGCCTACAGTAAATACCCCAGTTACGAAACCGATAAAACCTTAAGCAATAGTATTTATGGTCATTTCAAAATCAAAATTGAAAACATGCTATTGCGCATGCCAAAAAAACAAGTAGCCATCTTAAGATTACCTATGGTTTTTGGAGCACAATCTCCAAGAATAGCAGAAATGCACGAAAACATAAAAGAAAAAGAACCTATTGAAGTCTTTCCAAACCTAATAATGAATGTAACCAATGATGTAAAAGTAACCCAACAAGTTCATTATATTATAAATAGAAACAAATACGGAGTCTTTCACCTGGGAAGCAAGGATTTGGTACATCACGACGAGTTTATTAAAGAAATTGTTGATTCTTTCGAACACAAAAATAAAGTGATATATAAAAATGTTTATACCACTAACGACGATAGATATTTAGCAGTATTACCAAAATACAACCTATTACCAAAACACCTACAATTAGAAAGTCAGCAAATAGTATCAGAATTAAAAATATAATTGATTCTAAGCTATTAAATTGTTAAATTAGTAACATCTACCCATATAAACATATAACGATGAGTAAACTTTCAGAAAATGATATAGAAAAAAGACTATTGCACCTTCCAGACTGGGATTATTACGATAATGCTATTCATGCCGAGTTTGAATTCGATAATTTTAAAGATTGCTTTAGTGCCATGAGCAGAATTGCCTTCGAGTGCGAAGCATTGAATCATCATCCTAATTGGTCTAACGTATATAATGTACTTACCATTTCGATAACAACTCATGATGCTAATGGCTTAACTAATAAAGACTTCAAACTAGCAGAAGCTATCGATACTATAGTTGAACCTGAGGAGTGAATTGACAGTATTTAGTGATCAGTTGGCAGTAATCAGTAATTCAGTAGTAAATAACAGTATTCTCTTTGCGGCTTAGTGCCTTGGCGAGAAATATCTAGTATACAGCGTTCAGTGACAGTAGGCAGTTGCTAATCAATACCATTTAAACTCTTAATTCCTTTGCGACTTTGCGGCTCAGCGAGAAACACCAAGTGTACGGTTTTCAGTGGCAGTAAGCAGTTACTAGTCAATACCATTTAAATTCTTAATTCCTTTGCGGCTCAGCGAGAAACACCAAGTATACAGCGTTCAGTGGCAGTAGACAGTTGCTAATCAATACCATTTAAACTCTTAATTCCTTTGCGGCTTTGCGATTTAACAAAAGACATCAAGTGTTCCAGTTAACAGTAGTTCAATAATCAAAAAACAACTATTTTCTCTCCACATCTGTGTGTCCTGAAAAGATCATAAAGCAATCACAACATCAAATAGGCAATAACCCGTATTCCACACAAGATCAATTTCTAAAAATTAAAGTTAGTAACCATTATTTTTGATTAGTAGATTTTTTTAAATTTGCTAGCATTATAGAATAACAGATTCCTATACTTAAAAGGGATCACAAATTAAAGCATATAATTATGGGAAGAGCTTTTGAATTTAGAAAAGCAAGAAAAATGAAACGTTGGGCCGCAATGAGTAAAGCATTTACTCGTATTGGTAAGGATATTGTCATGGCAGTAAAAGAAGGAGGTCCCGACCCAGCAGGTAATTCCCGCTTAAGAGCAGTTATTCAAAACGCCAAGGCAGTAAACATGCCAAAGGACAATATAGAACGTGCTATTAAAAAAGCTAGTGATAAAAACCAGGGCGATTACAAAGAAGTTATTTTCGAGGGTTACGCACCTCATGGCATAGCCGTTTTAGTAGAAACAGCAACAGATAACAACACTCGAACAGTAGCCAATGTACGTAGCTATTTTAACAAGTGTGATGGTAGTTTAGGAACATCTGGTTCTGTTGTTTTTATGTTCGACCATACGTGTAACTTTAGAATCAATTCAGAAGGTTTAGATCCGGAAGAAATAGAATTAGAATTTATAGATTTTGGTGCAGAAGAAGTATTTGCAGACGACGATGGCATCTTAATATATGCACCTTTTGAAAGTTTTGGAGCCATACAAGCCGAGTTAGAAGCACGTGAAATAGAAATCCTGTCTTCTGGTTTTGAACGTATTCCACAAGTAACAAAACCACTTACTCCAGAACAGGCTACAGACGTTGAAAAACTTTTGGAAAAACTAGACGACGACGACGACGTACAGAACGTATACCATACCATGGAGGAAAGTACAGAGTAAAAAGAAACACAAAAAGTAAAAACTATCATTTTGAGCACAATCGTTAAACCCCACACCCAAAAACTCGATAAAACAATTAGATGGGGTATTATTGGATGCGGTGATGTTACAGAAATAAAAAGTGGTCCCGCATACAAAACAATTGAAGGTTTTGAGCTAGCAGCAGTTATGAGACGAGACTTCGACAAAGCAAAAGACTATGCCGAAAGACATGGTGTAAGCAAAGTTTTTGCAGATGCTGATGAGCTGATTAACGATGATGACATCGATGCTGTTTATATAGCGACACCACCAGACACCCACAAATATTATGCCCTGAAAGTTGCTGCTGCCAATAAACCTTGCTGTATTGAAAAACCAATGACACCTAGTTATTCGGAGAGTTTAGCTATACATCAAGCGTTTAAAGATAAGAACCTTCCCCTATTCGTAGCTTATTATAGAAGATCATTACCACGTTTTAATCAAGTAAAGGATTGGTTAGACAACAAGTATATAGGAGATGTTAGACATATTAATTGGCGCTATAATAAACCTGCTAGCGATATAGATAATTCTAAAGCATACAATTGGAGAACAGATGCTAAAATAGCTCCAGCAGGTTACTTTGACGACTTGGCCAGTCATGGACTCAATTTATTTACCTTTCTAATTGCCGATATAACAGATGCCTATGGCATAAGTGGCAATCAACAAGGTCTTTATACGTCAAAAGACACAGTAACGGCTTGTTGGATTCATGAAAATGGTGTTACAGGATCTGGTAATTGGAATTTTGGTTGCGATGGTCATACGGATAAAGTTTTGATTTCCGGAAGCAAGGGAACCATACAATTTTCCATTTTTCACGACAACCCAATTGTATTAAACAGTGAGACAAAAAATGAAGAATTATTCATTGAAAACCCGAAACATATACAAATACATCACGTAACGGGTATGAGAGATATGCTTATAAAAAAGAATTATACGCACCCATCTACGGGAACTACTGCCCTTCATACGAGTTGGGTTATGGATAAGATTCTAGGTAACCTATAAATTAATGCATGTTACACTAAGCCTCCTGTGTCTCGACAGCAAGAGGATATCTTACAATACAAGTTTATGTTAATATGGTTGGTGAGATTTCTCACTGTGTTCGAAATGACACGGAATTCTGCACTAGTACTAAAATACAAAGTCGATTCTAAAAGTTTAAAACAAAAACCCTTCCAGAAAACTGGAAGGATTTTTTACCTAAAGCTAAATTCAATAACAATTAAGTTATCAATATAACCTCTTTTAATTCCAAACTGTATAAGTCATAATACAGTTATCGCTATAAAATAGTTCAATTAAAATAGGTTATGCTTTGCTGCTTATTAAAAAGCACTATTATTTTTTTATAAAGATGTTAGTAAAATACCACCTTCCATTTTCATTTTTTTCAGCCGAAACATCAAAGTTTGTAAAGTCTCCTTCTATAGTCCCTCTATGTCCGTCACTCTTTATCCAGGCCTTTACTACCGTTTGTGCAGTACTATACCCATAGGCTACGTTTTCAGATACTTTTTTAGCACCAGCATTAGCTTTTAAATAATTGCTACGGGTATAAAAATTATCGTGAGATACCACGTTGTTATCCACCATATAATCTGTATGGCTATAAGCTACAGATTTAACTACAGACATGTCTTCTAAAGTGTTTAATCCAAGAGACAATCTATAATCATTAATAAGTTCAAGTATTTCTATTTCTATCTCTTTTGCCTCAAGTGAAACAAGGCTTAATTCGATAGTATCCGTTTTATCATCAATGCTGTCTGTTGAGCAAGAAGTGAGCGTCAACACAGCAAACAATGTCAATAATGACAGTTTTGTTACTGACTTCATAAGTAGGTAATTTAGATTAGGTATGGTAAAAATAGTAGCCTACTCCGAAGTGAATGTTAAAGAAATGTTAAAATCGATTAAAAACGTGTATTTTATCGTACAAATTTGTTTTTAATCGACGAAATGCGATTTTAAACGAAATGAAATGTATTTAAACGGTAATTTAAGGAGATAATCGATCGATTTTCCAGTTAAAATCTGGTTGAAGTGTGAATCTAATCCTATCGTGCAATCTATTAGGGCGTCCTTGCCAAAATTCAATTTCAAAAGGCTTAACGATATACCCGCCCCAATTAGCTGGTCTTGGAATTTCTTTTCCTTCAAATTCTTTTTCTAATTCAACAAGTCTTTTCTCAATGATATCTCTATTCTCTATAATTTCACTCTGATTTGAAACTAAGGCTCCTAACTGACTTCCTCTTGGTCTGGACTCAAAATAACCATCACTTAAGTTTTCTGCAATCTTTTCTGCTTTTCCTTTAATAATAATCTGACGTTCGGCTCCATGCCAAAAAAAAGACAAGCATACGTTAGGATTTTTGGCTATGGCTAGCCCCTTTTCACTATTATAGTTTGTGTAAAAAATAAACCCTTCATAGGTAAAACGCTTAAGCAGTACAACTCGATTCTTTGGAAAACCATCCAAGCCAATTGTAGAAACCGTCATGGCATTGGTTTCATCTTCAACAAAAAATTTATCGATTTCATAAAACCATTTTTGGAATAATTCCATTGGGTTTTCTGGTACATCCTTTAAAAGTAATTCGTGCTTTTCGTAAGACTTTCTATAATTGCTTAAATCCTTTTCCATAGATTACAAAATAACAAAAAAATAATGTTTTATAAGGCATTAAAATTTAATGAAACATCGTAAATTAGCTATATCTCAAAGAATAGCATCCCAATGAAATTTGAAAGTTCTCTCTACTGTAAAAAGTTAAGCTACTACAAGTTAGAATTGCCCTTTGGTGATTTTTTTTTATGTGAAAAATTTATAATATCAGAACTACACGCTGGCATACATTTTGACTGGCCTAAGATTAAAATAGTCGCTAAAGAAGTATTGAATTTCTATAGTGAAAATAGCAAACTAGGCTATATTTCTAATAGAGTTAATTCTTATTCTGTAGACCCCCAAGTTTGGACAAAAGTGGAACGCTTTAACAGAAATAGTTTTGTAATTGGTGGTGCTATCGTGTACTACAATGATAGGATGTATTTAAACGCTACTTTAGAAAAAAGGTTTTCTAAGGTTAAAATAGTCCCTTTTTTGTCTTTAGATAGCGCTATTGAATGGATTGTAAACTTGGTTGATTCTAAATAAACCCCTTCACTCTCACAAATACTCTCAAAAAATGCCCCAATGAAATTTGAAAATTCCCCCCATAGCAAAACATTGAACTATTACAAGCTCGTATTGCCTTTTGGCAATTTTTTTTTATGTGAAAAATTTATAATATCAGAATTACATACCGGTGTACATTTCGATTGGCCTAAAATAGAAATGGTCATTAAAAATGTTTTTAAGTTCTATGGCGAGAATACGAGATTAGGCTATATTTCGAATAGAATTAACTCCTATTCGGTTAGTCCACAAGATTGGGAAAAAGCAGAACAGTATAATTTAATGACAGGCATTGCTATTGTATACTATAATTATATGACCTATTTAAATATTTCTTTAGAAAAAAGATTTTTAAAAGTTAATTTTCACCCATGCTTATCTTTAGATGAAGCTATTGAGTGGGTTCTAGGTTTGGAAGAATCGAAATAAACCTCAAATCGAGAGCGTTTTTACATTACGCATCACATTAACAGAGCAGTTCCCAATCTTCATTTAGTTTTACCAAAACAAATCATGATTCCTCCAGCTTTTGTAACCATATAACATCCTTTAATTAAGTAACATAATTTGTATTATCATTTTTTTATTGTAATTTTCTTACAAAAAAATATCTTTTGATAAAATACAAATTATGAGATTTGAAGATTCTAACTACTACAAGACTTTAGCTTCAAAAAAGATTGTTTTAAAAACTGGCACATTTTACTTTACGAAACACTTTTGTATTTCTGAAATTAATGAAGGTGTACATTTGGGTTTTAAAGAAGCTCAAAACATTATTATGGCTTTGTTTGAGCATTATGGTGAAGAGTTAAAAATTGGTTTTATATCGAATCGTATAAACTCATACTCTCTTGACATTAGGGAATGGATGAAATTTAATGAGACTTATAATTTTTTAATTGCTACAGCTATTGTTACTTATAATGATTTAAACTTCAACATTGCTATTATTGAAAAATACTTATCTAATATGAGCATTAAAAAATGTAATACTTTAAATGAGGCTATTAGTTGGATCGTGAACCTAAAAGAATTTAATATCGTAAATACTTAAATCTATAACTTTTCATAATAATACAAAGTCTAGTATTATTAAAATACAGCATTCTTTCCTCTAAATATTTTAATCGTCATAATGTGTCCAATTTGCGACTAAAGGTGAAATTTGAAGCTTTTTCTTTTTAAGAATGAAGCTTTTTTATTACATAATTGGTAATCTCCTACTGTTTTAACTAAAATTATCCAAGAAAAATTCAAAAATATCCCAAAAAAGATATTTCAAAGCTTTCGTATTTTATAAAACATTGTAAATTATGCGCCTCTCAAAATATTAAGCAAATGAAATTTGAAAATTCTCTCTTTAGTAATGAACTAAATTACTACAAATTGCAAATGAGCTTTGGTAACTTTTTTTTATTCGAAAAATTTATAATCTCAGAATTGGGTGATGGTGTACACATCGATTGGCCAAAAATTAAAACTGTAACTAATGAAGTTCTAGATTTTTATGGTGAAAATGCTAAAATAGGATATATCTCCAATAGAATTAACTCGTATTCTATAGATCCGTGTATTTGGACAAAAGTTTATAAAAAATACAATAAAAGAATGGTAGGTGGTTCTATTGTATCATATAACCGTATGATGTGCATGAATGCTTCATTCGAAAAAATGTTCTCAAGGTTTAATATTAAGGTTAGCTTGTCCTTAAATGAAGCTTTAAACTGGGTTACAGATTTGGACGAATTATACTAAAATTCGAAAATTTTTCCATCTTCGCATAACTCTACGTTGCTAAAAACTTCCTGAGCTTCTTCTTTGAAGGCATTTAAGCTATCGTAACGCGTAGAATAATGTCCCAGCAACAATGTACCTGCATTAGCTAATTTCGCTATTGTAGCAGCCTCCTTAGCCGTAGAATGCTTGGTTTTAGGTCCTAAGTGCGCATGTTTATCTAAAAAAGTAGATTCGTGGTATAACACATCTACATTTTTAATAGTCGGCACAATATCTTCCTTGTACATAGTATCACTACAAAAGGCATAGCTCATTGGTTTAATACCATCTTTGGTAACTGTTTCATTTTTAATGGTTACACCATCTTCGTTAACCACATCAAATCCTTGCACCAGTTTTCTGTAATAAGCAACATGAATGTTGGCTTCTTCTACCGCATCAATATCCAATTTACGGTTGCCTTCTTTTTCTTTAAACATAAACCCATTGGTATAAACCCTATGGTTTAATGGAATTGTATGTACTTCTACCTTTTCATCTTCAAAAATTAATTCTGATGCATCCGAAGTTAATTCATGAAAGATCAGGTTGTAATTAGTCCAGGAATCGGCCAGCTTCATTTGCATGGTAATCACTTCTTTGATTCCTTTTGGTCCATAAATATGTAAGTCTGCTTCTCTGGTAAGCAACCTAAAAGTTGATATTAAGCCTACCAAACCAAAAAAATGATCGCCGTGTAAATGCGAAATGAATATATGTTTAATGCGATTAAACTTTATTTTATGCTTACGGAGTTGTACTTGAGTTCCCTCGCCACAATCAATTAAAAACATATGGTTATTAATTTCCAGTACTTGGGATGTGGTATTGTTTAGTGTTCTTGGAGTTGCGCTATAACAACCTAAAATAGTGAGCCTCATATATTATACAAAAGTAGGTTTGTAATTTAATGAATCTGATACTACAAATTTATTCCTTAAACTAAATGTATATGCCGTATCGTTATGTTTGTTAAAATAATTCAAATTGTGCTCAACGTCCTTACACATACCAAAACTTGTTACCGTGTTTACGTACTCAATAAGGTGTGGTTTATTCATATTAAAACCCTAAATCGCGTTCCATTTCTTCCATCTCAATAATGTCGTAAGCCTCTTGTGTGGTAGGTACAACTACTATTTCGTCTGGAATATCATCTATATCAATTTTATCTGAAACAACCACAAAAGATTGCTTGGTAGCACGATGGTTATTCGATATTTCCAAAAACTCAACAATATCTTGCTGTTTTAGTTTATTTAAAGTCGTTAAAACAACAATAATATTATTGTTTTTAAATTTCGGGTACAAAGCTTGTAGTTTCTTAACTAACTCTACAACCGTAGCTTTTTCTTGCGTAACTATAGAAGTATTTCCATTCTGGTCTAAAATCATAATCTACTGTTTTATTTTCGACGCTAATAAATATATAGCTGCCATTCTAATGGCGACACCATTTTGGACTTGATCCAAAATAATCGACTGTTTAGAATCGGCAACATCACTGGTAATTTCCACTCCCCTGTTAATAGGTCCTGGATGCATGATCGTAATTTCTTTATCTAATGAATCTAACAATTCTTTATTAACCCCAAACTGTTGGGTGTATTCTCTGGTAGATGGGAAATAGCTAATATCCATACGTTCGTTTTGCACACGTAACATATTTGCTACATCACACCAATTCAACGCTTTAAGTAAATTTGTTTCAACCTTTACTCCAAGTTCATTAATAAACTTGGGTAATAAGGTTTTTGGTCCGCAAACCATAACCTGAGCGCCTTGTAACTGCAAGGCAAATATATTTGAAAGCGCTACACGGCTATGAAGAATATCTCCAACTATAACCACTTTTTTTCCTGCTACATCCCCTAATTTTTCTCTTATAGAATACGAATCTAAAAGTGCTTGTGTAGGGTGTTCGTGAGCACCATCCCCAGCATTAATAATACTAGCATTTATATGCTTTGATAAAAAAACACCTGCTCCCGGATTAGGATGCCTCATTACAACCATATCTACTTTCATAGATAAGATATTATTAACAGTATCGATTAATGTCTCTCCTTTTTTTACAGAAGATTGTCCCGACGAAAAATTAATAACATCTGCAGATAAACGTTTTTCGGCCAATTCGAACGATAATTTTGTTCTTGTTGAATTTTCGAAAAAAAGGTTAGCTATAGTTATATCTCTAAGCGAAGGTACTTTTTTAATGGGTCGGTTAATAACTTCTTTAAAATGATCGGCTGTTTCAAAAATAAGTTGGATATCTTTTTCTTTAAGATATTTTATACCTAATAAGTGATTGACACTTAATTCGCTCATGTTTTTAATATTCAGTTAGCAGTTTTCTGTTGCCAGTCGTTCTCCATCTAGCCACTAGCAAAATTATTATTTTTCAATTAAATAAACCGAATCTTCGTTATCGTACTCTTTCCAGTTTACTTTTACTCTTTCATTATTTATAACATCTACCTGTCTTCCTCGATAATCTGGCTGAATAGGTAAATGTCTACTAAAACGTCTGTCTATTAGTGTTAATAACTCTATTTCGTTTGGCCTTCCAAAAGACTGAATAGCAGTTAAGGCTGCTCTAATACTACGGCCCGTATACAAAACATCATCAATAAAAACAATATCCTTCCCTTCTACTAAAAAGTTGATTTTGGTCGTATTGGCTTCAAGTGTTTTATCGCCTCTGCGAAAATCGTCTCTGTAAAATGTAATATCCAGATGACCTAATTGAATGTCTTTAACCTTGTAATCTTCTTCCAATATTTTCGCTAATCTATCGGCTAAAAATATACCTCGTGGCTGTAAACCAATTAAAACGGTATTAGAAAAATCGGTATGCTTTTCAATAAGTTGACAAGCCAATCGGTGAAGAATGATGTTTACCTCTTTTGCGTTAAGTAAAACTTTTTGACTCATATAAACTATCCAAACGTGTTTGGAGTACAAAGATAATGCAAAATTTTAGAAGTGGAAGCATAAATGTAATACTTCCGAAGTCAATATTCTTTACATATAAAAAAGCCTTCAATTTCTTGAAGGCTTTTTAGTTTATATTTCGGGATTAGCTTATGCTTTTCCGTCCATTTTATCTTTAAGAGCTTGTAAAGCATCATTAGCATCACCTAAAGTTGGTTTTGCTTCTGCTGCTGCACTAGCTGCTTTCTTAACTGCTGCTTTAACGTTAGCAACTTCTTCTGCTTTAAATACAGCTGTATGAGATGCTACTACACGTTTAAACTCTTTGTTAAATTCAATAATTTTGAATTCTGCAGCTTCTCCTTTTTTAAGTTTGCTTCCATCTTCTTTTTCAAGGTGACGAGAAGGTACAAAAGCAACGATATCTTCGTTAAACTCAACTGTAGCTCCTTTGTCAACGATCTCAGCGATAGACGCATTATGAACAGTTTCTAAAGCGAATTCTGTTTCATACTTATCCCAAGGGTTTTCAGTTGTTTGTTTGTGACCTAAACTTAATTTACGTCCTTCAACATCTAACTCTAATACGATTACTTCTAACTTGTCTCCTACTGCACAGAACTCAGATGGGTGCTTGATTTTCTTAGTCCAAGATAAATCAGAGATATAAATCAATCCATCAATACCTTCTTCTAATTCAACAAATACACCAAAGTTTGTAAAGTTACGTACAATACCCGTATGCTTAGAAGCTAATGGGTACTTACCTGTAATATCTGTCCATGGGTCTGGCGTTAATTGCTTAATACCTAGAGACATTTTACGATCTTCTCTATCTAATGTTAAGATAACTGCTTCAACTTCGTCTCCAACAGAAACGAAATCTTGAGCTGAACGTAAATGTGTAGACCATGACATTTCAGATACGTGAATTAATCCTTCAACACCATCTGCTACTTCAATAAATGCACCGTAATCTGCAATTACAACTACTTTACCTTTTACTTTATCACCTACTTTCACCTCTTCAGCAAGAGCTTCCCATGGGTGTTTGCTTAATTGTTTTAATCCTAATTGGATTCTTGATTTGTTCTCATCAAAATCAAGGATTACAACATTAAGTTTTTGGTCTAATTCCACAATTTCGTTTGGATGGTTAATTCTAGACCAAGATAAATCTGTGATATGAACTAATCCATCTACTCCACCAAGATCAATAAATACACCGTAAGACGTAATGTTTTTAACAACACCTTCTAGTACTTGACCTTTTTCTAATTGACCAATGATTTCTTTCTTCTGAATCTCAATATCAGCTTCGATAAGTGCTTTATGAGATACTACTACGTTTTTGAATTCGTGGTTGATTTTAACAACTTTGAACTCCATAGTTTTATTTACGTACTGATCGTAATCTCTAATTGGTTTAACATCAATTTGAGATCCTGGTAAGAATGCTTCAATTCCAAAAACATCTACAATCATACCACCTTTAGTTCTGCATTTAACAAAACCATTAACGATCTCTCCGCTATCGTGAGCCGCATTAACGCGATCCCAAGCTTTGATTACACGTGCTTTTCTGTGAGATAATACTAATTGTCCTGTAGCATCTTCGCGAACATCAATTAATACTTCTACTTTATCTCCAACTGCTAAGTTAGGATTGTAACGAAATTCGTTTAAAGAAATAACACCTTCAGATTTTGCATTAATATCTATAATCGCATCTCTATCAGAAATGTGAACTACAGTACCTTCTACAACCTCATCGTTAAGTGTATCAACGAAATTTTCTGCTACTAGTTTTTCAAATTCTTTAAGTTGTTTGTCGTCAACCTCATCAATACCTTCTTGGTAATTGTGCCAATTGAACTCTTTTAAGAATTTTTCGGGATTAGCTTGAGCTTCAGATACTACTGGAGCTTCTTTTTTTGGTGCTTCAGTTGCTTCAACTTCAGCTTGTTTTGCTTTTTCAGCCATTTAAAATTATGCAATGTAGTTTTATATTAAGAAGTACAACTACATTACGTTTTTGTATTCTGTATGTTTTGAAAAGTTTTATGCGAATAACACACAGAAGCGTTATATAAAATTTTGTTTTCGTTCCTTTTATCTTTCCATAATCCGCTAAAAGGAGTGCAAAAATACATTTTTTCGATAAATTAGCCTAATTTTAGTACAATATCTTCTTAAAGTCTTAAATCTGTATAAATATCTAGAGGTCAACATCATTAAGTCAAAAAATTCATTTCGTTCATTTAATACTTTCTTCAGGTTTCATTCTAAATAAAGCCGAAATATATTAATGTGACTTTTGCTTTTCTTCTGTGTCTAAACTAAACAAAAAAATAAAACTTAACATATGTTAACCTAGACAAGAATTTATTATCTTGTAATCATTAAATCAAAACTTATAATTATGACAATGAAAGCAAAATACCAACCAGTATTAGAATTGGGAGAATCTCTAAACATTCAGAACGGCGACGTACAAGAAGAAAACGGCGTTTTAAAAGTTTGGGGAACTGCTAATACACCTTATGAAAAAAACCTGATTTGGGATAAAATAAAAGAAATTGGAGGTGAAAGTCCATCGGATATCATGGCAGATATTAAAGTTGCTGATGAAAGTGTTTTTCACAGACACGTAGTTAAAAGCGGTGAAACTTTAGGCAAAATAGCTATAAAGTACTATGGCAACGCATCAAAATACCAAGATATTTTTAAGGCTAATTCCGATATTTTAAAGAATCCTGATTTAATACATCCAGACCAGGAATTGATTATTCCTAATTTGTAACATACTTATGTTCTAGCATTTGGAACATTTAATTAAACTTCATAAATTAAGATCCTGATAAATATATTTATTGGGATCTTGTTTTTAAAAACTTTTGAAGCAAGAAGAGTTATTTTAAATGAAACAAAAAATCCTGTTCTATTTGTTGCTGTAAATATTGCTAAGCTACCAGTTAAAGAAAGTTAGAAAAAATTTATGGTATCTTACCTAAAGATCGGCAAGTAAAGGGTATTAATTAATAAAAATAAATATGAAAAATGCACGATTTCTTTTTCTCCTAGCAATACTATTGTCTTCTCTTAATGGTATATCTCAACAATCTAAAATTGAAATAAACGGAATTATTTTAGATGAATCCAAGACTCCGGTTCCTTTCGTTTCTGTTGGTATAGTTGAAAAATACATTGGAACTGCAAGTACCGAAGATGGAGAGTTTTCTTTTTTAGTTACCAAGAACGAACTTCAAGACTCATTATCGATTTCTAGTTTGGGGTTCAATTCTTATAAAATTAAAGTAGCAGATTATTTAAAACAGGAAAAGAAGGAAATAGTTTTAACCGAAACGGTCACAGAACTTGATGCGGTTAATATCTTGAAACCAGCTGAATATGTTAACCTGGCAAAAAAAGGTCTTAAACAGAATACAATAAGCAACTTCCACCAGGTAGAATTATTATATAGAAGTGCGACAACAGAAAATGGCAAAGCTAAGTTTTTAGTAGAGAATTATATTAAGATTGAATCTCGTGGACTCGCTTCTTATTTTGGAGAGATTCAAGTTGCTGAATCTCGTAAATCTGCTGACTACAGAATTTGGAAACCCGACAGTAAATGGCATTCTATAAATATCCTGGCTCAATTTAATCCGCTTAGACCCAACAATTCTAGTCATAAAAGAAACTTAAAGAAGTTTATCTGGAAAAAAATTGGTGATTCATCTTATGAAGGCGAAGACGTAGTTATTTTAGAAGGACATAATCCTAAAAAGAAGTGGGAAAAAATCATCTTTTATATTGGTATAGATAGCTATAAGGTGTATAGAATTGAACGTGGAAATAGTTTGTATATTTATAAAAATCATGAAAGCGGTAAATTGGTTTTAAGTTATTATAAACACGATTGGAATCTTTCAAAAAACAGAATTCCTGAGGAACATAGAAGTATCCTTAAAGAAACTCATTTTAAAGCTGAGGCTTTTGTCTACAAAGTTATAACTGACAAAAAGAAAATAAAAGTTAGTCCTTATGGTATTAACGTAGACATAGGCATGATCGATATACCTTATAACAGCGATTTCTGGAACAACCTTAGTGCTCCACCTGATACGAAGTTTTATAAACGTATTAAAGATGGTTTGGAAAGCTTATATGGTGTTCCTTTAGAAAGGCAATATGAAATTGTTAATAAAAAATAGAAGATTTGGCAATGAAATATAGCTCTAAATTTTAGATACTGCCATCCTATGTTTATAAAAACTATTATACATAAGCATAGGATGACACATTTTAAATCTCTTCTTTAAACTATAATTTTATTTACGGTGTAAATTCCAATCATACTCCATATATACTATTTGCGTTTCTGAATTAATTTTAGCACCTCCGTAATGTTTATTGATAAAGTTTATCATATCTTCTAAACTAGCAAAATCATCTTTATACCATTGAAAGGTTTTAGATAGTCTACTAACACGTGGATTGATTATATTTTTTGTTTTATCATTCAAAAAATTGCTGGTTGCCAATCCTAAATCACGTTCTACAGCTTCTGGTTCGTATGCAGTCTTTTTTAATACAGGCGATGATATAGCTGTTGAGTAAAGCGCAAAATGTATTCTGGGATCTTCTAATCTTCGTAAAATTTCGTGCTCTACATCATCAAGAGATATTTTTCCTCCGGCATAATCAATGACTTTTAATTTAAAGGCATTCTGTACATAGTTGATACTTTTAATTGGATAATGCTCAGACAATAATTTTATGATATTAGCATTATAAAAATTAATCCAATACGCCTTTTTTTCACTTTCACTCCATCCACTATTTGGAGATATTTTAGAAAAACTATGGGTTATTTTATTTAATTCAGCTGCATTTTTTAAAACTTTATCAAAATCCACGACACCTTTAGATGAAACATGGTCTTTTAAAAACTCATTATATGCTGTTAAATCTATTGTTTGTGCAAATCCGTTCAAACAAATAAATAAAAATAGGGGCAAAATACTTTTCATTATAAATATTATTAGGTTAATATGACACAATGAGTCGTCATTTTAACAAAAACTAACACCCTATGGTTTATAATGATGAATTTCTTTTAATGAAAGTTCCCTGTAAATGCTTATTGAAGTGGTGTTCTATAGAATAAAAACACAGATTAAATAACTCTATTCCAAGCTCTCAAGAGTCATTTTTGTTAAACTTAAAATTTTATCAAACTGTTCATCTAATGTCATATTAGAATTATCAATTTCAATAGCGTCATTTGCTTTTACCAATGGAGAATCTTCTCTGGTTGTATCAATGCGATCACGCTCTTGAACATTAAACAAAACATCTTCATAAATAACATTATCTCCTCTGCCTGTAAGTTCCTCATAGCGTCTCATAGCTCTTTTCTCAGCAGAAGCCGTCATAAATAATTTAAGTTCGGCATCAGGAAAAACAACGGTACCAATATCTCTACCATCCATAACTATACCTTTATCCTTCCCCATTCTTTGTTGCTGTTCTACTAGCTTGTGTCTCACTTGCGATATAGCTGCTACTTTACTAACAAAACTGGAAACTTCTAATGTTCTTATCTTTTTTTCAATATTAACGCCATTTAAATACACCTCCGCAAAACCCAAGGTTTCATTAAATTTAAAGGCTATTTCCATATGAGGTAATTGATAAATTAATGCTTCAACATTAAAGTCATCATCGCCAATAAGGCCATTTTCCATAGCATAAAACGTGACTGCCCGATACATCGCACCAGTATCAACATATACATAACCTAAATGTTTGGCAAGTTGCTTAGCTACAGTACTTTTTCCTGTAGAAGAAAACCCATCTATAGCTATAGTAATTTTATTCATTCTTTATGTTTGAGGTATCAAAAATACTTAAAGCACTTTAAGCAAGAAAACGAATTGTTATAATTTATGGTTGTATTGGTTATTTGGTAAAACGTATAAGCGCGAAGATACAGGACAAATACCAGAAGTATGGCACTGTATACTGCAACTGAATACTGATTTCTTTTCTCGCAAAGACGCTAAGACGCAAAGCATATTTAGGATGTAGATAACTGCAAACTGATAATGCTTACCGAAAAGCTTAATCCTTTTTCTGATTAAGGCATGAATACGCAAAGCGAGTAAGGGGATTATTGACAATGCTTACTGCTACTGGATACTGAATCCCTTCTCGCTAAGACGCTAAGGCGCAAAGCATATTTAGGATGTAGATAACTGCAAACTGATACTGATCACTGATCACTGATTACTGATTACTAAATACTGAACTACCGCAAATCTATCTGAAGCCCAAAAAAGTTAGAATTAGCTGCATTGGTATACTTTGCATGTGTATAGCTAAAGCGCATTTTATTCATTTTAATTGAAATACCGGCAGATAACCCTGAAAAATTACGCTGATCTATTATTCGTAATTCTTCACCCCTACGAAAGTTATAACCAATTCTTATATTAAAACCGCGCTCTGGAA
Source organism: Flavivirga eckloniae (assembly GCF_002886045.1). Lineage (NCBI taxonomy): Bacteria > Pseudomonadati > Bacteroidota > Flavobacteriia > Flavobacteriales > Flavobacteriaceae > Flavivirga > Flavivirga eckloniae. The sequence goes on from NZ_CP025791.1 coordinate 384,011, forward strand.
ATATTTCTGCAGCAACAATGGTATGTCTAATAACCTGACCCAAAAAGCCTATTTTTTCGTTAGTCTGATTCCCTTCCAAATCGCTAGTAACACGTGTAGGGTTAGGTCTGGCAATTGGCCAATCTTGAAGGTTTTCAAAAGTAACATGCCAACGAATCGGGACATTTTCCATTAATTGGGACATTCCTATTGCGACCTCAAACGGAATGGGTTCGTGAAGTCCAGCATATGTTGTTATTTGACTCCCTAGATTTCTTACTACTAAAGCCGCATTAAAATCTATATCCTCATTAATATACAACAACCCTAAATCTGCTGCTGCCCCTATTGAAGTATACTGTTCTAATTTTGATGAAATAAACTTAACATTAGCACCAAAATAAAAATCTGAATAGCCAATTTGAAGCGCATATCCAATGGACAAAGCTGTTTCATTACCAGAAAAAGAACCTGTACTATTACCAGTCTCGTCATATCCGTCGAACGAACCATAATTAACATAGGTTATACCACCATGAAATGTTTGTGTATGTCTATCTACGGTATAGGCATAAGAAGCCGTACCGTAACCTATACCTCCTAAATAGCTGGTGTAATTTACTGCTACTTGATTATCCATTTCTACATTTATAGTAGCTGGATTAAAAAGCGCTTGCGTAACATCGTAATCGACATTTGTTAGTACTTTACCCCCTAATGCTGCTTGCCTTGGAGACGATATCAAATTAAGGAATCGATAGGTTGTCTCCCCTCCTACCTGAGCAATGGCAAGGGGTATAGATGTAAGCAAACAAAAAAGAGTAATAAGTGTCTTTAGCATATTTACAGCGCAAAGTAAGTAAATCTATCTTAAAACGAAGGGATGTGTCTTTTATTTTGTAGTAATTTTAGCTTGATTCTATATTTTTTAATTGAAAAGAAAAAAACGAACGTACATATATAACTTCAATGTTCGTTCGAGTCTTCTATTTTGCTCAAAACAAGCGCAGTCGAGAACTTTTTAACACATCTCGACTGGGCTCGATGAGGCAATTTTTGTTTTTAATACTTTTTTAAAGACAGGCTCACTTATCTTAAGCATTTAAAGCTTTTTCGCATTCTTAACTTTCTGATCAGTAAGAGCAATTTTAATAACATCACTCATGTCTGTTACATAGTGGAATGTTAAACCTGTTAAGTATTCTTCTTTTATTTCTTCTATATCTCGTCTATTCTCTTCACACAACAAGATTTCCTTAATGCGAGCACGTTTTGCTGCCAGAATCTTTTCTTTAATACCACCAACTGGAAGTACTTTACCTCTAAGGGTAATCTCTCCTGTCATAGCTAAGCTTTTCTTTACTTTCTTTTGTGTAAATAAAGATACTAACGATGTTAACATAGTAACTCCCGCGCTTGGACCATCTTTTGGTGTAGCGCCTTCCGGCACATGAATATGCACATTATAATTATCGAAAATGGCGGCATCTATTCCAAAATGATCTGCATTAGATTTTATATACTCCATAGCAATGGTAGCAGATTCTTTCATTACTTTACCTAGGTTTCCAGTAATAGAAAGCGTGCCTTTTCCTTTTGATAGAATAGACTCAATAAACAGAATATCACCACCAACACGCGTCCATGCTAATCCTGTTACAACACCAGCTACATTATTATTTTCGTATTTATCGCGCTCTAATTTAGGGCCGCCTAAAACTTCAATGATATCCTCATTACTAACTTTAACATTGTAATCTTCTTCCATTGCAATATTTTTGGCTGCATAACGTACCATTTTTGCAATTTGCTTTTCTAAACCACGAACACCAGATTCACGGGTATACCCTTCAACAATCTTCTCTAATTGTGCTTTACCAATTTTAATATGCTCGGTAGTTAAACCATGCTCTTTTAATTGTTTAGGCAATAAATGACGCTTTGCTATTTCTACCTTTTCTTCAATAGTATAACCAGTTACATTAATAATCTCCATACGATCGCGCAATGCAGGTTGAATGGTAGATAGGCTATTAGATGTTGCTATAAACATAACTTTAGAAAGGTCGTAGCCCATTTCCAAGAAATTATCATAAAACTCGCTATTTTGTTCAGGATCTAAAACTTCCAACATGGCAGATGATGGATCACCTTGATGCGAATTAGATAGTTTATCTATTTCATCTAAAACGAAAACAGGGTTAGACGTTCCTGCTTTCTTTAAGCTTTGTATAATACGCCCCGGCATAGCTCCTATATAGGTTTTACGATGTCCGCGTATCTCTGCCTCATCTCTTAAACCACCAAGCGAAATACGCACATACTCTCTCCCTAAAGCTTCTGCTATGGATTTACCTAGCGATGTTTTACCAACTCCCGGAGGACCGTACAGACATAAAATTGGTGATTTCATATCGTTACGCAGTTTTAATACTGCTAGGTATTCTATAATTCTACGCTTAACATCTTCTAATCCAAAATGATCCCTGTCCAGTATTTTTTTAGCGCGTTTAAGATCAAACTTATCGGTACTAAACTCGTTCCATGGTAAATCCAGAAACAATTCTAAATAATTTCGTTGAATCGAGTATTCTGCAACTTGCGGATTCATACGTTGCATTTTAGCTATTTCTTTGTCAAAATGCTTCGCCACGTCTTCATCCCACAACTTTTCACTAGCGCGTAGCTTCATTTCTTCAATCTCCTCGTCATGACTCACGCCGCCCAGTTCTTCCTGAATGGTTTTCATTTGTTGATGCAAGAAATATTCGCGTTGCTGCTGGCTCATATCCATTTGAACTTTAGACTGAATATCATTCTTAAGTTCTAATTTCTGGAATTCAACATTCATATACTTAAGCGTGGCCAAGGCTCTTTTCTTAAGATCATCCATTTCTAAAAGTGCCTGCTTTTCGGCTACCGAAAGGTTCATGTTGGAAGACACGAAGTTTATTAAAAATGAATTGCTTTCTATGTTCTTAATAGCGAATGATGCTTCACTGGGGATATTTGGACTCTCTTTAATAATCTCTAGCGCTAAGTCCTTAATAGAGTCTATTATTGCAGAGAACTCTTTATTGTTAACAGCGGGTTTTGCCTCTGCAAGATCACGAATAGTAGCATTCATATACGGATCTTCGGTAATAACCTCTGCTACTTTAAAACGTTTTTTTCCTTGAATAATAACAGTTACGTTTCCATCAGGCATTTTTAAAACACGTAGTATTCTTGCTACTGTTCCTGTTTCGTTTATATCTTTTGCCGTAGGATTTTCAACAGACTCATCTTTTTGAGATACTACACCAATAACTTTTCCGCCTTTATTGGCATCGTTTATTAGTTTAATAGATTTATCTCGTCCTGCTGTAATGGGAATTACAACGCCAGGAAACAATACCGTATTTCTTAATGATAAAATTGGTAGGGTTTCTGGAAGCTCCTCATTATTTATAGCTTCTTCATCCTCTGGGGTCATTAATGGAATCAACTCTGAGTTTTCGTCGAATTCCTGAAATGACAAACTGTCAAGGGTCATAAAATTAGATTTCTTCATATATGTATTTAGGTCAATCTGTCATTAAAACAAGATTGATCATTTATTTTTTAATTTCAAAAAACTTTTAAAATAATGTATATCAAACACTTAAGAAAAAGTAATCATATACACTACTACTATATAATTCAATAGCTGTGCCATATACTCATTTCAAAGTCTTAAAATTATGTTAGTACGAATTTTTAAGAATTTACATCTTCCCCATTCTTTTTAAAACAAATAACAGAACTATGGGTAAGGCTAGTAAACAAACCATTAAAAAGTTTGTTTTTAATAACGAAGGCGACAATAATAATGTAATTAAATACCCTCCAATAGCACCACCAAAATGAGCATCATGTCCTATATTACCAACTTTGTTTTTCATACCATAAATGGAGTATAGCAAATACCCTATTCCAAAAATATATGCCGGTATTGGAATTGGAACAAAGAACATATACAAACTCATGCCTGGCTTTAATAAAATAGCTGAATATAAAATCCCTGTTACAGCACCACTAGCTCCAACAGCACTATAGTGGTATTCGTTTTTATGAAACTGAAAAGACAGCAAACTTCCTAAAAACAAGCTTCCAACATAAACCAGTGCAAAATAAAACGGAGTTAAAAGGTTAATAACTACTGGTGCAAAAAAGTATAGGGTAAGCATATTAAATAATAAGTGCTGTGTATCTACATGTAAAAAACCAGAACTGAACATTCTAACCTTCTCCCCTCTTTGCACACCACCGACATGAAACTTATACTTATCGAAAAAACTATAATCACCAAACCCTTTATAGGATATAACGACGTTAGCTGCTATAATAATTATTGTAATTATGTCTATTTTACCCATGTAGTTTAAACGTTTAAAATCTATTTAATATATATTTGCCGCTACAAATCTAAAACTAATTAATGCAATTTCTAATTTATATTTTTGTTTATCCTTTTTTATGGTGTATATCCAAACTTCCTTTTAGGTTGTTGTACACGGTTTCAGATGGTCTTTACCTGCTGCTTTATCATGTAATAGGTTACAGAAAAAAAGTAGTAAACAACAATTTGAAGCTGGTTTTTCCTGATAAAACGGCTAAAGAAATAACAACTATTAGAAAAAAATTCTACAAGCATTTATGCGACATGTTTTTGGAAATGGCTAAAACCATGACCATCTCCAAAAAAGAAATGGAAAAGCGTTTTAAAATTACCAATCCCGAAGAGTTTAAACGGTTAGAGTCTTTAAATAAAAGTATCATTTTAATTTTTGGTCATTATGCCAGTTGGGAATGGTCTATCGTACTCCAAAATTATATTAATTTCAAAGGCTATGCGGTTTATAAAAAGCTTGCAAATAAGCATTTTGATAAGTTGGTTAGGGACATTCGATCGAAATTCAATACAACATTAATCAGCACTAAAGAAACTACAAGTACCATAAACCAAAATGTAGCTAATGGCACAAAAACGATCACAGGTTTTTTAAGCGACCAATCTCCCCGACTAAGTAAAGATGTGCATTGGAGTACTTTTATGGGTATTAAAGTGCCTTGTTTTACGGGAGCAGAACGTTTGGCTAAAAAGTTAGACTTTTCCACAGCTTATTTAAAAGTTACCAAAATAAAAAGAGGCTATTACGAGGCAGAAATTATTACACTAGCAGAAGATTCTAATGGATACAAGGATTATGAATTAACAGACATGTTCCTTAAAGAGCTGGAAAAACAAATTTACGAAGCTCCCGAGTACTATTTCTGGACCCACAAACGCTGGAAACACAGAAACAACACCCTCAGCTAACCTCCTATTTTGACACTTCTTCTTTAAAGTCTGGATTCATTAATACAATACCTTCAGATTGCGCTTTTAAATAATCTGCCTTTGATGGTCTTGGTCTTATACGATACTTGGTTGGTAAACCCGTATCTCTAAAAAAATCATCATGCAGCTTAACTGCGGGTAAATGATCTTTTGTTACGTTTCTAATCTCCTCCAATCTGGATCGCATATTAAGCAGCACATCTTTATATTGGTCTATACCTGCCAGATTATTTAATTCATAAGGATCTTTAATAACATCGTAAAGCTCTTCCTCTGGTCTGGGAATTTCAAAACAACGCATTTGTGCTTCGTTAAGGGTACCTTTGTTTTTTTCCTCCACCATACTTTTCCAGGTTAAATCCCTAATAATATCTGCTGAAGGGGTATTAGGCAATTCTGGATAATAGTTCTTAATGTATTTATACTGCTTAGTTCTTACCGCTCGTGTATAATCCTCGAAATCATGAAAATGGTCTTCGGCATAAATATCGTTTCTAATTTCAACAGAAGTATCCTTTAACATTGGCAAGAAGTTATAACCTTCAAACCCATCTAAGGGCTTCAAGCCAGCGATACTCATAAAAGTAGGTGCGATATCTACAGAGCTTACTAAATTATTATTTACACTGCCTGCTTTTATTTTTCCTGGCCATTTAGCGATCCATGGGGTTTTTATCCCGCCATCATACAAAGTTATTTTGTCTCTGGGAAATGCCCTGCCATTGTCTGAAATAAAAAGAACCATCGTATTTTCGGAAACTCCTTGCGTCTCTAGTTCTTTAATAACTTGCCCTATGTAGTTATCCATTCTCGATACTTCATCATAATAAAGCGCAAAATCCTTTTTAGTCGCTTCGGTATTTGGCATGTATGGAGGTATTTCTACATCTTCAAAAGTATGTTGATTTTCTATGGTGTTTTCATAATACGGTCTGTGCGCATCTGCAGCTGCCAACCAAGTAAAAAACGGCTTATCTTTTGGGCGTTGTTTCAATAGTTTTACCCATTCGTCACAACCACTTCCATCACCTACCAATCGCCTGTCTATTCCTATAGGCGCATCTTTCCATTGCATTTCTAAAAACACATCAAAATCATCTTTTACATGATCTCCCATGTTATGTTTTCCCGCTAAACCTGTCCAATACCCAGAATTTTTTAACTCTTGAACAAACGTTTTAATATAATCCGGTAACGGCCATGATAGCTGTTCTGCATCTGTATTATGCGGATAAAGCCCCGATATAATACTGGTTCTGCTAGGGCTACAAGAGCTGGCTGTTAAAAAAGCCTGATTGAACAGCATACCATCGTTTGCCAATGCATCTAAATTTGGGGTTTTAATCGTTTTATGACCATATGGCCCTATATCATTCCAACTAACATCGTCTGCTATAATAAGTACGATATTAGGTTGTAATGTTTCTGGTTTTTCTTTCTTATCCTGACAGGAAACTAACAAAACCAAACTCAAGAAAGTTATTGCACCACGTACGACACTTAGATTTTTAATACAAAACATTGTTTATCAAATTTATATAAACTAAAAATAGTGATTTTAGTAGCCATTTATCAGTAATTGACCATACGTTATATAAATTTGGATTCTTTATGCTTAATCGAGATCAAATAGAAAATAATACATGGTTGAAGGGCTCCTGTAAATAGAGCATATGATTATTAAGAGGTCAAAAAATAGCATTTTAGGATTAGTGACAAAAAATTGATAAGCGTATAAAATGAAGAATCTCTTCTTGTAACCTAAATCAAAAGATTATAGTTTTAAGAAGAGATTCTTCAGTCGCTCCTCCCTGCCTGTCAGCAGCTATGGGGTATACACAAATATTGCTAATAATTCAATGAAGCATAGTTGACACTAATTTCACGGATTATCACGAATGGTTTAATGGTCATTGGTTACGAATAAATTAAAGAGTACTTTTGGGTTAGAATCGAATTTGTATTAACTGGTTCCAGACCCAAGGTCTCATTCTTGATTAGGTAAACAGATCATTTTTAACACCTTGCGATTGGTGTAAATTAGTGTAATTCGTGTCCAGACTTGAGTCATAACTAAAAGAAATGTGTGTACATCGTAGCTGCAGAAAGACTTTTGAATGACAAAATAAATGATATTCAGTCTCGTATTATTTTAACACCTTAAACACTAGCTACAGCTCCTATTTCCTCAATAAACTTATCGGCTAAGGTATCTGCTTCTTGTTGTGATTTAGCTTCGGTATATATTCTAATAATAGGTTCTGTATTACTCTTACGAAGGTGCACCCAACTATCTGGAAAATCTATCTTAACACCATCAATAGTAGTAAGCTGTTCATTTTGATAACGGTTTTCAATTTCCCTTAAAATACCATCAACATCCAAACCTGGTGTTAATTCAATCTTCTTCTTACTCATAAAGTAATTAGGATACGTTTTTCTAAGCTCGCTTACACTCATATTCTTTTCGGCCAATAAACTTAAAAATAGAGCAACACCAACTAGCGCATCACGTCCATAATGAGATTCTGGATAAATAATACCACCATTACCTTCACCACCTATAACAACATGATTCTTTTTCATAAGCTTTACAACATTCACCTCTCCTACTGCACTGGCCTCATAAGTGCCACCGTGCTTTTCGGTTATATCTTTCAATGCTCTTGTAGAGCTCATATTACTAACGGTATTCCCTGGAGTTTTACTTAACACATAATCTGCACAGGCTACCAAAGTATATTCCTCGCCAAACATCTCACCATTTTCGTCCATGAAAGCCAAACGATCTACATCTGGATCTACCACAATACCAAAATCGGCACGCTCTTCGATCACTTTTTTCGATAAATCAGATAAATGCTCTTTTAACGGTTCGGGATTGTGCGGAAAATTTCCGTTAGGCTCGCAGAATAGTTTAACCACGTGTACGCCCAATCGTTCTAAAAGTAACGGAATAGCAATACCTCCTGTGGAATTTACACCATCAACCACCACTTTAAAACGAGATGCTTCAATAGGCTTAACCGTTACCAATGGTAAATCTAAAACCTCAATGATATGTAAATCTATGTAAGCTTTGTTCTTTGTTATTTTCCCTAGGCTATCTACATCTGCAAAATTCATTTGGTCACTTTCTGCAATGTCCAGAATTTTTGCTCCTTCAACAGCATCTAAAAACTCGCCTTTTTCGTTTAACAACTTTAAAGCGTTCCACTGTTTCGGGTTATGACTTGCAGTTAGTATTATACCACCATCGGCATGTTCCATAGGGACGGCAACTTCTACCGTAGGTGTAGTAGAAAGTCCTAAATCAATTACATGAATCCCCATACCAACTAGCGTATTCATAACTAAACTTTGAATCATCTTCCCAGAAATACGAGCATCTCTACCAACAACCACGCGGTAATTTTCTTTTTCCCTATTTTGTTTTAGCCATACGCCATAAGCAGCAGCAAATTTAACAGCATCTATAGGCGTTAAGTTTTCGCCTACCTGTCCGCCAATAGTCCCTCTAATTCCTGAAATTGATTTTATAAGTGTCATGTAGTTAGTTTCAAATTAAAAAAACAAATATACAATTGTAATTCGTAAATCGAAATTCGTAAATTACACAAATGAACTACCTTGCTCACATTTATCTATCAGGAGAAAATGACCTCGTTACTATTGGAAACTTTATTGCCGATGGTATTAAAGGTCAAGCCTATAAAAAGTATACAAAAGATCTACAAACCGGCATTTTATTACACCGTAACATAGACACGTTTACCGATGCCCATAAAACGGTAAGACAAAGCACCAAACGGTTACATAAAAAATATGGTCATTATTCCGGAATTATTGTCGATATCCTTTACGACCATTTTCTTGCCAAAAACTGGAGTAAATACAACGATTTACCTTTGGAAGCCTATGCTAAGGGCTTTTATGATTCTTTAGAAAATCATTACGATATACTTCCGCCCCGAATACAAAAAATGATGCCTTATATGATTGCCGATAATTGGCTTTTAAGCTATGCTTCCATTCAAGGGATTACCAAAGTCCTGGAGGGTATGAATAGAAGAACGCAATTTAAATCCGGAATGCATAAAGCCGTTATTGAGCTTAAAGAATTTTATTCGGAATTTGAAAATGAGTTTACTCTGTTTTTTAACGAACTAATAATCTTTTCCAAACAAAAACTTGAAGAATTAAACGAGATATAACTTATGAAACGACTACTCTACGTCTTTTTATTGTTAGCCCTTTGCTTTGCTTGTAAAAAAGCCGATAAGCCTAAAAAAACAGGTTTAATTACCAAAAATGCCATGGTTGTTTCTGCTCGTGTTGAAGCTTCAAAAATAGGCAGCGATATTCTTAAAAAAGGCGGTAATGCGTTTGATGCTATGGCTTCCATGCAATTGGCTTTAGCCGTTGCCTACCCTTATGCTGGAAATTTAGGTGGTGGTGGATTTATGGTTTATCGAAAATCTGATGGTGAAATCGGATCTTTAGACTTTAGAGAAAAGGCGCCTTTAGCGGCTACAAGAGATATGTATCTGGATGAGAATGGCGACGTACTACCCGAAAAAAGCACCTTAGGAGCCATGGCTGTTGGTGTACCTGGTTCTGTAGCTGGTATTTTTGCTGTTCATGAAAAATTTGGCAGCTTGCCGATGGAAGATATTATAAAACCATCTATTAATCTGGCATACAGAGGCGTTGTAGTTACACAAAAGCAGGAAACCAGAATAAAAAAGTACCAACCTCTTTTCTTAAAGGCTAATAAAGACTCCATTATATTTAGCAAATCATGGAAGTATGGCGATACCATCAAGTATCCTGCTTTTGCAAAAACCTTAGAGCGTCTTTTACAACATGGAAAAGATGAATTTTACAAAGGTGAGACTGCCAAACGTTTAGTAAAGTTTCTTAAGGAAAATGGTGGTATAATAACCGAAGAGGACTTAGCTAGATATACGGTTAAATGGCGTACTCCAACAACGTTTATGTACGACGATTTAAAAATTATTTCCATGCCGCCACCATCTAGCGGTGGTATTTGTTTGGCACAAATAATGAAAATGATCGAACCGTACGATTTGGATAAATTCGGACACAATTCTGTTAAAGCCATACAGGTTATAACTGAAGCAGAGCGTCGAGCCTATGCCGATAGAAGTTTTTATTTAGGAGACCCCGATTTTGTTAACATACCTAGCGATACATTAATAAGTACACTCTATTTAAATGATAGAATGCAAACATTTTCCTTTGAAAAAGCTACATCCTCTAAAGATGTATCACATGGTGATGTTCAGGTTATTGAAAGCGATGAAACCACCCACTACTCTATTATCGATCAATTCGGAAATGCTGTATCTGTAACCACAACCATAAATGGTGCCTACGGATCGAAATTATACTGCTCTGAACTCGGATTCTTTTTAAACAACGAAATGGACGATTTTAGTAGTAAGCCGGGGGTCCCCAATATGTTCGGGCTTATTGGTGGCGATGCCAATAGCATTCTTCCAGAAAAACGCATGTTAAGCGCAATGACGCCAACTATAGTCGAAAAAAACGGTAAATTATTCATGAGTGTTGGTACTCCTGGAGGATCGACTATTATTACCTCTGTTATGCAAACCATTCTTAATGTACATGAGTTTAACATGACCATGCAAGAAGCGGTAAATGCCCCTCGTTTTCATCACCAATGGTTACCAGATGAAATTAGAATGGAACCAAACCTGTTTGAACGCTCCTTAATTCTTCAACTGGAAAAACTAGGATATCCCATAAACGAAAAAGATTCGCCTGTAATAGGCAAGGTCGACGGAATACTTGTTTTAGATGATGAAATGTTAGAGGGTGGTGCAGATTATCGAGGGGATGATACGGCTGTCGGTTTTTGAAAATTTTACTTCTATAACACGATAGGATTTAATAATTTAGACCTTTATTATAAGTCACCGAATACAAGGTTTAATGACAAAGAAATCTAAAAAAATATTTAAAATTATATCTGGGACCGTTATATTTCTCACATTGCCCAGCTTTTTATTTTTTGGATTTTTATTCTTTAAATATAACGAAGATTTGCCTACAGGTGTGCAGGGCAAAGAAGCCGATGCTTTAGCATACAAAATGTTGGAAGCTTTGGATTATGATGCTTTTAAAAGTACCAATTATATTGAATGGTCATTTAAAAACAGACACCACTATAAATGGGACAAAGAAAATAACGTCTGTCAGGTTTACTGGAAGGATTTTAAAGTAAATTTAGATTTAAACGACGAAACCAATCATAAAGCTTTTGTACATAGTTTTAAAGTTGAGAGCGACATGGCAAAAGGACTTATAGAAAAAGCCGTAAAATACTTTAATAATGATTCCTTTTGGTTACTTGCTCCTTATAAGGTGTTCGACGAAGGTGCAGAGCGAAGAGTCGTAAAACTTAACAATGGTAATAAAGCGCTTTTGGTTACTTATACCTCAGGAGGGCTTACACCAGGAGATTCCTATTTGTGGCTTCTTGATAGTTTGGGCAAACCTACTTCATTTAAAATGTGGACATCGCTACTTCCAATTGATGGTGTTGAAGCTACATGGAATAATTGGACTACTACCGAAAGTGGTGCCCAACTGCCAACCTTTCATAATTTACTTGTTTTTGGGATTGAAATAAACCATGTTAAAGGAACATTATAATTTTTTAATGTTTTTTTCTTACTAGCAATATTTATTTAATTCACTAATCATTTTTCGTTAAAAAAACTGTAAGCCAAAAGTTTACACGCTTTAAACATACGGCTTGAATATTTAATTTAACCTGAGTTCGACATAAAAATGATTGTATTTTAACGTAATCTTGCTTAAGAATTCAAGGTGTTCCTCCCTTTTAAAAAGGGAGGTGGATCCCGATTTCATCGGGATTCGGAGGGTTATATTTGTTTGTTATTTTTAATAAAACTCCTCTTTCTTCCTATTTTTATCAAAATCGAAATTCATTTCTCGGCTTTAATTTTAAGAGGAGAGCACTGTAACGGTAAAAAAATAGTTCTGAAACAAGTCTGGGTCACACACCGACATAAATTCTCTTATCCAAAATTCATGTTATTTTATTAAAAATAAACAACTTACGGTTTATCTCAGGAGCGCAGTCGAAACCTATTTAAACTTTCAGGTTTTAATGACCTTTCGTTAAGCTTTGCTAGGTGTCTTCAATATAAAATACATTTTATATTTCGATAATGCTCAAGGAGACAAACACTTTATATTATTGGCTTTCACACCTAAAACAGGCTTGTTCTTATGTCGACTCAGGTAAATTTAATAACTATTAAACGCTATGTGTGCTCTTAAAATCACTTTGAGACAATTATTTCTCCTTTAAAGATAATTTTAATCCTATTACTTTGGTAAACAAATAATTATTATTAATAATTGAAGCCCCAAACGAACTTAGCAATGCTAATTCGGTGATTAAATCTATTGATTTTATTTATCTATAATTCTCCCTATTAACACCTAATTACTCTAATCTTAAATAAACAACTAATGAAAACTGGTATTAACATATCTGGAATAAATAGTAATTACACCAAATACCGTTAACGTTAACGGTATTTCATTTTTCCTAATATAATAATACAACAACAATTAAACCTTTAAATACTTTTATTTATGAAAACAAACATTAAATCTTTAAGTTTAAAAGCAGCTGTTTTATGTCTATTTTTTATCTGTTCTGGCTTCTTTATAGAGCAAACAGCTTTCAATGAAGCACCATCAGATAATAAATTAACCGACTCATGTACTGGGTATTTCATTTACTCTATATTCGATACAACTCATCAGGGAAGTAGCATGAATTTTCATATTTACGATGGAAATGGTCACTATGCAGATAACTCACAATACGATTGGACTCTAAGAGATATGGATGGAAATACTATAAAAGAATACTATAATCAAACCCCATATTTTAGTATGCCTTTTAATGTATCTCCTGGATCATATATCGTATCTGGAGCTTACCATGGTTCTGGTTCTTGCTACGGATCTGTATATAAAACCATTACTGTCACCCCTTAATCAATCATAAAAATAAAGTTTATAACTGCTTTATTCCTAAAAAGAAAAGCCCCTTTAACAGGTGGCTTTTGTTTATAACATGTTTGTTGTACTGTTAGCTACCAACAAAATATTACTTACTACGTTGTCCAACAAAATTATGACTCTTCGATTTAAACAACACATTAAAACTAGTTAAACTCCCATAAATTCTAGTAATATATTGTTGTAAATCTATTTTGCCCTGTTCACTTAAATCACTTGAATTAATACGCTGCTCCATAACACGTAATCGATCTCTCACCATGGTTATTTTATGAAAAAACGTATCTATTGGCAATTCATAAGGTTTTAAACTATCGTCGGCAGGCTCTAAAATCAATTTACCACCTTTATATTTATCGGCAATAGGCACAACTTCGCTAACATCGCTCCATTTCTTTAAAATTTCTACCAAACTACTTTCAACATCAAAAAAACTAACCGTATCTACATCGCCATCTGCCGCTTCAATAACATCAAATTCACTATCCAGATCGATAGTTTCTAATCCACTATCAATAAACGTTACCCAATAATGCTGCGTAGTTACATTAGTTACCACCCCTTTTCCATATTCCGGATGCTCTATTCTTGAGCCTATTCCTAATAATTTCATTTTAATATCTTCGATTTTATATTTAGTTAAACTTAACACTACTAAAAAACTGATTTTTAAATTCTATTCAATCAAAAAAAAAATCAGATTTATAGTTTCGTTTCCAAATATGCTAAATATTATCATAAAATTTTGTTAAAATCAGATTTAAATAGGTTTTGCGAATACCCCCATAAAAGAAATGGTTTCAAACTAAAAACTAAGCCTTATTTTACGTCCAACACTTTCCAACAGAACCCACTTATAATAAAACCCATTAGTTCTAGAAAACACCCCCTATTTTTTAAGAGGTAGGCATGAAATTTTTGCCTCTTTAACCATAACAAAAATCATTGCTCATGTAAAGGTAAACGCTTATATTTATTAGGAGTAACACAAAAACGCCTATTCATGAAAAAGCTCTTTTTAACACTATTTTTTTTAAGTTTTTGCTTTTTAATACAAGCTCAGGAAAAACCCGAAATTGGTGACGAGTTAGTAATAAATGCCCCTAATGGTTTAAAGTATAACCACATAGCTTTTCCCAAACTTAACTTTTTAGTAAAACGAGGAAAACTTGCTAATTACAAAAACGTTTATGGAAATAAAGTGATCGTTGATGAAGTTATAAGCGAAGACAACGGCAGTTCCTATGTCGTTCTTAAAAAGAAGAACGGTAAAAAGTTCTTTGGTATTCTTAGTGAGGTAAAAGCAAACTATAATAAATCCATAAAATCTGGAGAATTGTCGACAACAAACCCATAACCAGGTTTGTAATACATTATAAACCATAGAAATATAGAACGCTCCAAAAAAGCTTTGCAATTTGATTTATCATATTGAACTGTTTTTTTGGAGTGTTCTATTTTGTGCACAACTTCATTGAATAAATTAAAAAGTCTAACTAAATGTTCACGAAAAATTAACTTCTAAAATCGTAACTTCGCAGTTTTGCGATTTTATGAGCCATTTTGACGATTTTATTGAAGTAAAAGGTGCCCGAGCACATAATCTTAAAAATATAGACGTATCCATCCCTCGAGAAAAACTTGTTGTTATAACAGGACTATCAGGTAGTGGGAAATCATCCTTAGCATTCGATACTATTTATGCAGAAGGACAACGCCGATACATTGAAACATTTTCGGCCTATGCCAGGCAATTCCTTGGTGGTTTGGAAAGACCAGATGTCGATAAAATAGATGGACTCTCCCCTGTTATTGCCATCGAACAAAAAACAACAAGCAAATCTCCCCGCTCTACCGTAGGTACAATTACCGAGGTTTACGACTTTATGCGTTTATTATTTGCACGAGCCAGTGATGCCTATAGCTATAACACAGGAGACAAAATGGTGAGTTATAGCGACGAGCAAATTAAAGAACTCATTATTAAGAATTTTAACGGAAAACGTATAAATATACTTGCTCCTGTAATACGTTCCCGTAAAGGACATTACCGGGAACTATTCGAACAAATAGCAAAGCAAGGTTTTGTAAAAGTAAGAACAGACGGCGAAATTAAAGACCTTACCAAGGGCATGAAATTAGACCGTTACAAAACCCACGATATTGAAATTGTAATAGACAGGTTGGTTATTGACGAATCCGCAGATAACGACAAACGCCTTACAGAAACCATCAACACAGCCATGTATCATGGCGAAGATGTTCTTTTGGTTATAGATCAGGATACTAACGAAACCCGTTATTTTAGTAGAAATCTCATGTGTCCGTCTTCCGGAATTTCATATCCTAATCCAGAACCAAATAATTTTTCATTTAATTCACCAAAAGGTGCCTGCTCCAACTGTAACGGTATAGGGGAATTATATCAGGTAAACGAAAATAAAATTGTTCCAGACGATACGCTGTCAATAAAAGCAGGAGCATTAGCCCCTCATGGACCAGAAAAAAATAGTTGGATTTTTAAACAGTTTGAAACCATAGCGCAGCGGTTCAATTTTAAATTAACAGACGCCTATAAAGACATTCCCAAAGAAGCCAAACAAATGATTATGTATGGTGGCAATGAAAAGTTTTCTGTAAACAGTAAAACACTTGGTGTTACCCGCGATTACAAAATTGATTTCGAAGGTGTAGCTAATTTTATTGAAAATCAATACAGATCGGCCGAATCTACCTCTTTAAAACGATGGGCCAAGGACTACATGGACAAAATTGCATGTCCAGATTGTCATGGATCAAGACTAAAAAAAGAATCGCTTTATTTTAAGATCAATAATAAAAACATTGCAGAGCTTGCCAATACCGATATTGTAGAATTGTCCAAATGGTTTCAAGATTTACACGAACATTTATCGGAAAAACAGTTTAAAATTGCAGAAGAAATTTTAAAAGAAATTAAGGCCAGATTACAATTTTTGCTAGACGTCGGGTTAGATTACCTATCATTAAACAGAAGCTCTAAATCCTTATCGGGTGGCGAAGCACAGCGTATTCGCCTCGCAACCCAAATAGGCTCGCAATTGGTAGGCGTACTGTACATTCTAGACGAGCCCAGCATTGGTTTACATCAGCGCGACAACGAAAAACTAATAAACTCCCTAGTATCCCTTCGCGATATCGGTAACTCGGTTATCGTTGTAGAACATGACAAAGATATGATAGAACGTGCCGATTATGTTATAGATATCGGTCCAAAAGCCGGTAAACACGGTGGCGAAATAATCAGCATTGGAAATCCGGACGAGTTAAAAACACACAATACGCTTACTGCCGACTACTTAAATGGTAATAAGGAAATTGAAATACCCAAAAAACGCAGAAAAGGCAACGGTAAGTTTTTAGAACTTAAAGGCTGTACAGGAAACAACTTAAAAAATGTATCCGTAAAATTCCCATTAGGAAAAATGATAGGTGTTACGGGCGTTTCTGGTAGCGGAAAATCTACGTTAATCAACGAAACCCTATACCCTATCTTAAACGCACACTATTTTAATGGCGTTAAAAAACCCATGCCATATAAAAGCATTAAAGGTTTAGAACATATCGATAAGGTTATTGACATTAACCAATCACCTATTGGAAGAACCCCACGAAGCAATCCAGTAACCTATACCGGTACATTTAGCGAAATTAGAGCCCTATATGCCAAAACTCCCGAAGCCATGATTCGCGGCTACAAAGCTGGTCGTTTCAGTTTTAACGTAAAAGGCGGACGTTGTGAAACCTGTCAAGGTGGCGGTTTACGAGTTATAGAAATGAATTTCCTTCCAGATGTACATGTAGAATGCGAAACCTGCCAAGGCAAGCGTTTTAATAGAGAAACACTGGAAATCCGCTACAAGGGAAAGTCTATAAGTGATGTGTTAAATATGACCATTAACGAAGCGGTAAAATTCTTTGAGCACATTCCTAAAATTTATAACAAACTTAAAACCATACAAGATGTTGGTTTAGGCTACATTACCCTGGGGCAACAAAGTACCACCCTTTCCGGCGGAGAGGCACAACGTATAAAGCTAGCAACCGAATTAAGTAAGCGCGATACAGGAAATACCTTCTATATACTAGATGAGCCAACTACAGGTTTACATTTCGAAGATATTAGGGTATTAATGATCGTACTCAACAAGTTAGCCGATAAAGGCAACACTGTACTTATTATTGAACACAATTTAGACGTTATAAAAACCGTTGATCATATTATAGACATTGGATACGAAGGTGGACAAGGTGGTGGAAAAATTATTGTAGAAGGTACTCCAGAAGAAATTATTAAGCATAAAAAGAGCTATACCGCCAAATTCCTTAAAAAAGAATTAAATTAGAAAACCTGTATTCAGTTAGAAAAGAATTAAATTTGGAAAAATTGCACGCTATATAAAATTCAATAAACATATAAACTTTTATATATGAGAAAAGAACAACACCATAAAGGATGGAATGAAATAAAAACAAACGATTCTTGGGCTATTTTTAAAATAATGGGCGAGTTTGTTAATGGTTTTGAAAAAATGAGTAAAATAGGGCCCTGTGTTTCTATTTTCGGATCGGCAAGAACAAAACCAGAAGACAGATACTATAAGTTGGCAGAACAAGTAGCTAGAAAAATTGTAGAAGCAGGATATGGTGTTATTACAGGAGGTGGTCCCGGAATTATGGAAGCCGGTAATAAAGGGGCGCACTTAGGTGGCGGTACCTCGGTTGGTTTAAACATTGATTTACCTTTCGAACAACACGATAACCCATATATAGACCACGACAAAAGTTTAGATTTCGATTATTTCTTCGTACGCAAAGTAATGTTTGTTAAGTATTCACAGGGATTTGTAGTTATGCCCGGTGGTTTTGGTACTTTAGATGAATTGTTTGAAGCCATGACGCTTATACAAACACACAAAATAGGAAAGTTCCCAATCATATTGGTAGGAACCGATTTTTGGGAAGGCTTGATGGACTGGGTTAAAAAAACACTATTAAACTCGTTTTCGAATATAAGTGCCAAAGACTTAGACTTAATTCACTTAGTAGACACCGAAGACGAAGTCATAGCCATTCTGGACTCATTCTATAAAGAATCAGGTTTAAGCCCTAACTTCTAAATTATTACCCTTTTTTTACGACTAAGCACTTAAGGCTTCGTAAACATGGGAAAATCTTAAAATACCTTATTTTATTATATTGCAAAGCCTTAATGCGAATTATTAACCCTAAAATGTTTAATAGTAAATTGAAATTACGCCTTTTAAATTGCATCGTTTGCGCACTTGTATACCTTACAAGCTTTGGTCAAAATAAAATTGACTTAAAGGCGGTTTTTGATATGGAGAAAAAGCAAATAAAGATCTCTCAAACCATTCAATATCATAATACTACACAAGACGAATTACAAACCATTTACCTTAACGATTGGAACAATAGTTATTCAACAAAAAAAACAGCGCTGGCCGTACGACTAGCCGACGAATACAAAACCGTTTTTCATCTGGCAAAAAGTAGAGATAGAGGTTTTTCCACCATCACTTCCATTAAACAAAATGGAGATGACTTAACATACGAACAACTAAAGGATCAAATAGATGTCATAAAGGTTGTATTAAAAACACCTCTAAAACCTAACGACTCCTATAAAATAGATTTAGAATACATTGTACAAATTCCAAATTCCAAATTTACGAGCTATGGTGTTACAGCCTCTGGGGATTTTAACTTAAGATATTGGTATATAACACCCGCAGTTTATAATGGCGAATGGCAATATTACAGTAATAAAAACCTAGATGATTTATTCATCCCAAAATCGGATATCACTTTAGAAATCGAACATCCGAATAGTTATGTTTTAACTTCAGAATTAGATTTAATTAACAAAACACAATTACCTAACAAGCAAATAGTTAAATTAAAAGGAAAAGACAGAAATAGCAATAAGTTATTTTTAAGCAAAGGATCTAATTTCAATACCATACAAACCAACGATTTTTCTATCGTTACAAACATAAGCGACGAAGGTTTAGAGGTTATAGAGAAAGTTTTAATTACAGAAAGAGTTACAAATTATATTTTTAAACACTTCGGAAAATATCCGCACAAAAGGCTTTTATTATCAGAAATCGACAATGCAAAAGATCCGGTTTATGGAGTAAACTTTTTACCGAAATTTATAAAAACCTATCCCAATCACTTTCAATACGAACTCAAACTATTAAAAAACACACTACATAATTACCTAGAAAATACACTTTTGGTAAACCCAAGAAAAGAACAATGGTTGTTAGATGGTATGCAGATTTACTATTTAATGAAGTATGTTGAAGAATACTACCCAAACATGAAGTTTCTAGGAGCTTTAGCCGATATCTGGGGTATTAGGTCTTTTCATGCTTCAGACATGAAATTTAATGGCAAATATACCTTGGCTGCCATGTCTGCCGCGCGAACTAATAGAGACCAGCCGCTCACCATGCAAAAAGACTCTTTGCTAAAGTTTAATACCAATATTGCCAATAAGTACAAAGCCGGTATAGGGCTTAAGTATTTAGACGATTTCATAAATGCTCAAATATTAGAAAACACCTTAACCACGTTTTTATCAGATAAAAAACTAAAACAAACATCCACTAAAGAGTTTGAATCCTATCTAAAATCTAAAACCGAAAAGAACATAGATTGGTTTTTTGAAGACTACCTGGCCACCAGAAAAAAAATAGATTTTAAAATAAAGGAAGTCACTAAAACAGAAGACTCCATAACACTAACCATAAAGAATTTGCAAAATAATAAAATGCCTATTTCTTTATACACGTTAAACAATGATAGTATCATTTCTAAAACATGGATAGAAAACATTTTAAAAAGTAAAACCCTTACCATACCAAGAAATAATGCTAATAAACTCGTATTAAATTACGAAAGATACGTTCCGGAAGTCAACATACGAAACAACTGGAAATCGCTAAAAGGCTTCTTTTTTAACAACAAACCTTTACAGTTTAGACTTTTTAAGGATATTGAAGATCCGCACTTCAATCAAGTATTCCTTATGCCTCTTGTAGAGTTTAACAACATTTACGATGGCTTCACTTTAGGCGTGCGTGCCTACAATAAAACCGTATTAAGAAAGCTTTTCAATTATAAAATAGAACCATCCTATGCCTTTAAATCCAGATCACTAACAGGATCGGCATCATTATCTAAAACACATTATTTTGACAACGACCTATTTGCAATTAACTACGGTATTGTTGGAAGTTATACATCCTATGCCGAAGATTTGTTCGTTAGACAAATAAA
Organism: Flavivirga eckloniae; assembly: GCF_002886045.1. Classification (NCBI taxonomy): domain Bacteria; kingdom Pseudomonadati; phylum Bacteroidota; class Flavobacteriia; order Flavobacteriales; family Flavobacteriaceae; genus Flavivirga; species Flavivirga eckloniae. Next base: position 404,814 of record NZ_CP025791.1, read on the forward strand.
ACCCTCTATAACATTCTACTTTAGAAAAAATAATGATTTACGCTCCAATCAAAGAAAACGATTAAAGTTAAGATATTTAGATATTAAAAGAGATGAAGACGTACGTAACATCTCCTCTAGCTTTAGACCAAACTATAAGCTTTTCAACATTCGTTATCTTAACTCAAACGACAATTTAATTAACTTTAATAAATGGTACGTCGACTTTCAAGTAGAAGAAAAATTCAGTAAAATAGCCTTTAATTACGAGTACAGGCGCCTATTTGAAAGTAACAGACAATTAAATTTACGCTTCTTCGCCGGAGCTTTCTTAAAAAATAAAACAGATGCAGGCTCAGATTATTTCAGTTTTGCTTTAGACCGTCCAAATGACTATCTATTCGACTATCCCTATTTAGGACGTTCTGAAGACTCAGGTATTTTTAGTCAACAATATATTGATGCCGAAGGCGGATTTAAATCCAAACTGGAAACTCCTTTTGCAAACCAATGGATCACAACCCTTAACCTAAATACCACGCTTTGGAAATATATACTAGCATACGGCGATATAGGCGTACTAAAAAGCAAACTAGACAAACCGCATTTTGTATACGATTCTGGTATACGAGTTAATCTGGTTACAGATTACTTTGAGATCTATTTCCCTGTGTATTCGAACCTTGGCTGGGAGATAGCACAAAGAAGTTATGACGAAAAAATCAGATTTAAGTTTACCGTAGATCCACAAATACTTTTTGGCCTATTTAGAAGAAGATGGTATTGATTTTTTGAAAAAAAACCATTTTAAAGCCGTTTTTATTAAATAATCATCATTTTAAATCGCTTTTTTTACATATTTTTAACAATGCTTCAATAATTTAGGTGCTTAAAAAATTGCAAAAAAGGCAAAGTTTAACTACTTTTGCACGAGCAAAAAGCACAGCTAAATGCAAACTATTCCAAATTTGAAAAACGACATATCATTCGATGACTTTAAAACAGAAGTTATAAACGACTATAAAATTGCTGTTAAAAGTAGAGAATGTAGTTTATTAGGTAGACGTGAAGTATTAACAGGTAAAGCGAAGTTTGGAATCTTTGGAGACGGAAAAGAAGTTCCACAGCTAGCCATGGCCAAAGCCTTTTTAAAAGGCGATTGGAGATCGGGGTACTACCGCGACCAAACCTTTATGATGGCTATTGGCGAATTAAGTATAGAGCAATTTTTCGCAGGACTATACGCCAATACCGACTTAGAACTGGAACCTATGTCTGCCGGTCGCCAAATGGGTGGCCATTTTGTAACCCATAGTTTAAACGAAGACGGAAGCTGGAAAGACCTAACCAAACAATATAATTCAAGTCCAGACATTTCTCCTACTGCAGGGCAAATGCCTCGTTTATTAGGTTTAGCTCAAGCGTCAAAAATTTTTAGGAATGTTGATAACATCAATGCTTCTAACTTCACCGTAAATGGAAACGAAGTTGCCTGGGGCACCATTGGAAATGCAAGTACCAGCGAAGGTCTGTTTTTCGAAACCATTAATGCAGCAGGGGTTTTACAAGTTCCTATGGTAATAAGCGTTTGGGATGACGAATACGGTATCTCCGTTCATGCCAAACATCAAACAACAAAAGAAAATATCTCGGAAATCTTAAAAGGATTCCAAAGAGACGAAAACAATAACGGTTACGAAATATTACGCGTTAAAGGTTGGGATTATGCCAATCTTGTAGAAACGTATCAGGAAGCTTCTAAAATTGCAAGAGAAGAACATGTACCAGTGCTCATTCATGTATTGGAATTAACGCAACCACAAGGGCATTCAACATCAGGATCGCATGAGCGATATAAAAGTCCACAACGCTTAGAATGGGAAAACCAGCACGATTGCAATTTAAAAATGCGTGAATGGATCATTGAAAGTGGTATCGCTACCAATGAAACCCTTTCAGAAATAGAAAGAACCATAAAAAGGGAAGTTCGTGAAGCTAAGAAAAATGCATGGAATATCTTTTTAAAACCTATTATAAAAGAAAAACAAGAGGCCCTCTCCATACTAAAACAATTAGCGGCAACTAGCCCTAATAAAGCCTTTATATCCAAAATCAAGGATCATTTAAAACAAATAGATGAACCTACCAGAAAAGACATCTTATCCAGTGCCAGAAAGGCTTTAAGATATGTTATAGGAGAAACGTCTAAAGAAAAACAACAACTTAAAGACTGGATTAACAACGTCTTTACAAACATACAGCCAGATTTTAGTTCGCATTTATATTCCGAAACACAAAAATCGAACACGCTTATAAAAGAGGTAAAACCAACTTACGATAGTGACCCGGCTTTAGTTGATGCCCGTATCATACTACGTGATAATTTTGATGCCATTTTCAGTAACCACCCAGAAGCATTGGTTTTTGGAGAAGACACCGGGAACATTGGAGACGTAAACCAAGGACTCGAAGGATTACAAGAAAAACACGGCGAATTGCGTATAGCCGATGCTGGTATACGAGAAGCCTCCATTATAGGACAAGGGATAGGGATGTCACTACGTGGTTTAAGACCCATAGCAGAAATCCAATACCTCGACTATATTATGTATGCACTGCAAATCATCAGTGATGATTTAGCCACAGTGCACTACAGAACAAAAGGCAAGCAAAAAGCACCATTAATAATAAGAACCAGAGGCCACAGACTTGAAGGGATCTGGCATTCTGGATCTCAAATGGGCGGTATTCTAAATTTAGTTAGAGGCGTACACGTTTTAGTACCAAGAAATATGACTAAAGCTGCAGGTTTTTATAATACCTTGTTACAAGGTGACGACCCTGCTATTGTAGTAGAATGCCTTAACGGTTATCGTTTAAAAGAAAAAATGCCTAATAACCTAAGCGCTATAAAAACGCCAATAGGTGTTGTAGAGACCGTAAAAGAAGGTACCGATATTACTCTGGTTTCTTACGGATCGACCTTACGTATTGTAGAACAAACAGCTAAAGATCTTTTAACTGTTGGTATTAACGCCGAAGTCATTGACGTACAATCATTACTACCTTTAGATTTGAACCACGACATTGTAAAAAGTGTAGCAAAAACAAATCGCCTAATGGTTATTGATGAAGATGTTCCTGGAGGGGCATCAGCATATATTTTAAATGAAATATTAAACAATCAGAATGCCTATCAATATCTCGATAGTCAGCCAAAAACATTAACAGCAAAAGATCACAGACCAGCTTATGGTAACGATGGTGACTATTTCTCTAAACCATCTGCCGAAGATATTTTTGAAGCTGTTTATGATGTTATGCACGAATTAAACCCTTCCGAGTTTCCTAAATTAAGATAATACTGAAAAAATTAAATATTTTAAAAACCTTTCCTTACTTAAATGGAAAGGTTTTTCTTTATATATTTATATAAAAACGTAAATTCGGTGCAAGGGAATAGTCATAAAACCAGTACGGTAAGTTTAGTGTATAAACCTATGTCTGGTCGAGCGCAATCGAGACCTTATTAGCGCTCGAGGTTGATCGTATTTCTTGAAAACAACAAGTTCTATTATCTCTATTTTGACTTAAATCGAATCGACATACCAAACCAATCAGAAACATGTTAACAAAACAAGATAAAGAACAATTTAGAAGTACCATTTTCAGACATTTAGATGGTATTGCAACGGCAACAACAGCCTTTTCACTGCATAAAAATGGCGTACTACAATATTTGTTAGACCATAAAAAGTCTAGTGTTGAAAATCTAGCCACAGCCTTTAAAGCAAACGAAGGTTATCTCAATGTTGGCTTACGGGTATTAGCATCCCAAGGTTGGTTAAACATGAGCATAAACAATGCTGATAACACTGTACAATACGAAACAAATAACACCAGTGAAAAAGCATTTAGCCTAGTGCCCTTATACGCCGATGCTGTAAACTTGCTAAACTACTCCGTTAAATTTCCTGATGAACGTATAGGTCCAGACGCATTTAGCGCTTTAGAAAAGATATTTAAAAAGTATAAACAGAACTTCGGGTTTTCCACTGTTAGCGAAGGTTCCATTGAACACCAAGTTTTAAAGCACATCGAAGGCGTTATTGCAGCTCCCATTATTGTGTTATTAGGCCTTAACGGGTTATTTCACAAATACTTTATGGAGGCCTCTTTTCGAGCCCAAGAATACCATAAAGATCCTGAAAGCTTTGAGAAGATCCTCGATTTTTTCACACACCTAGGTTGGTTTACAAAAAAGAAAGATACCTATCGTTTTACAGATAAAGGACTCTTTTTTGCGAAGCGCGCCAGTGCATATGGCGTTACCGTTTCGTATTTGCCGACCTTTATGAAATTAAACGACCTTATATTTGGCAACCCTTTGGTGCTAAAAACAAGTTCACCAGACGAAAAAGAAAAGCATGTAGATAGGGAAATGAATGTATGGGGAAGCGGCGGCGCACATGCGACATACTTTAAGATCATAGACAGCATTATCATAGAACTATTTAACAAACCCATAGATGAACAACCTAAAGGTATTTTAGATATGGGTTGCGGTAACGGAGCCTTTATTCAACATATCTTTGATGTTATAGAATTTAAAACATTAAGAGGAAAAATGCTTGACGAATACCCGTTATTGCTTGTTGGTGCAGATTTTAATCAGGCAGCATTAAAAGTAACCCGAGCAAATTTGATTAAAGCGGATATCTGGGCTAAAGTTATTTGGGGCAATATTGGCAGACCGGACTTACTCGCCAAAGATTTAAAAGAGGACTACAATATAGATTTAAAGGATTTATTAAACGTTAGAACCTTTTTAGACCATAACCGGATCTGGGAAACTCCAAAACAAACAATAAATGGTATTAGTGAATCAACAGGAGCCTTTAGTTATCAAGGTAAACGAATTGGTAATAATTTAGTAGAAAGTTCTTTGTTAGAACATTTACAAAAATGGAAACCTTACGTAGAGCGATTCGGTTTATTAATTATAGAATTACATACCATAAACCCAGAATTAACAGCTAATAATTTAGGAAAAACGGCAGCCACAGCTTATGATGCCACCCATGGTTATAGTGACCAATTTATTCTGGAAGTCGATGTGTTTAACAAAGTGGCCACAGAAGCCGGGTTATACCCAGACCCCAATTATTTTACCATGTTTCCCAATAAAGAACTAGCTACGGTAAGCATTAACTTATTAAAAGGCAATATATGAAGGCAGTTACTTTAAGAGAGATTAAACAAGAGCTAAATACACTTTCAACGCAAGAAATACAAGAACTTTGCCTCCGCCTATCTAGATTTAAAAAGGAAAACAAAGAACTCCTCACCTACCTGCTTTTTGAATCCCATAACGAATCTGGCTATATAGAAAGCGTTAAAGGTTATATCGATGACGAATTCGAATTAATTAATCGTGATAGCTATTTCTATATTCGAAAAAGCATGCGAAAGATTCTAAGGAACATAAAAAAGTACATACGCTACTCCCAAAACAAAGAAACCGAAGTAGAACTCCTCCTCTACTTTTGCCAAAAACTAAAGGACTTCACACCAAATATCGACAGAAGCGTTCAACTACAGAACATGTATAACAGACAATTACAGCTTTCCAAAAAGATCATTTCAAAATTACATGAAGATTTACAGTATGATTATAATTTGATGTTGGAGGGGTTGTAGGTTGTTTAAAACTCATTTGCACTAATAAAAAAAATTAAAAAGCTAGCGTTCTTTAACTGTTTATCCTGTATAACATCGAAAAACCATTTTTTAGGCAACCCTTTTCCCTTTTTTAGTTGTGCTAATAATAACAAGAAAATTTGATTTATTTTATGGTATAAAAGAAAATTTTCAGAAATCAACTGACGAGTATATAATATAACCAAAAAAACAATACTATGTTATATGTTACACATACCCTTCCTTATTTGAGATGCATGCGTAATATTACATATATAATATAGTTAGCGGCAATGGACAGATACACAATGACCATTAACTTATGAGAAAAATTTTACATATAGCTTTTTCGATTCTAATAAACTTTTCGGTATTCGGACAAATTGATACCCAAACTGATTCAGTATCTTTTGATAAGATTACTAGTAGATTTAAAGAAACTAAAGGTTGGAACATTTTTTCAGGTGAATTAAAAGACTCTATTGATACAACATTCTTATATCAAACAAAAGATTTTAATGTTTCGATTAGTGAGAATCCGATTGCATATAAAACTTTTCATACAGTAATTAAAAATCCATATTTTACTGATGATTTTGACGATTACGATGACAATTATATTAATTACCCAGTTTCATATTCTGTAATACATGATAACAGATTAGTATCATTATTTCGTAATGGAAAATTTGTTTGTCATAGATTATCTGACTTTGAAAGGGATTTGGATTTTGAGAAGAAATTAAATACTCGCAAATTTAAATACCACTGGATTGTAAATGATAAGCTGGGAGCATTGTCTGGAAATTTGATGTACATCTGGAATGGTAGTAATTGGACAAAGAACAAAACAGTCTTTCCTTTAAAGAATCAACCAAAACTATTTGAGGACACTGATTTTACGGTCTATGGTGATTGCCATGGAGAATGGGGAGGAACTATTTACTTCTTTGACAAGACTAATGGCGAAACCTATTTTACTGAATCGAGTTGTACTAATTCTGTAATAAAAAAAGGGGATAGTTACTTAGTTCTAGCACATTTAGGACATATGACTGGCTCCACAGAGATTAAGACAATAAAAGACCCTCGTAAATTGACTCAAGCGAAAAAAACGGAGATTAATAAAACAAAAAATGGACAAGCATTAGGATATGCTGATTCAACAAAAGCTTATGAAATTACACTTGATTATTGGGGAATTCAATTATTCTCTACTTTCAATTATGAAGATAGGCAGTTATTCATGGTTTATCTAAATGAAAAGACTTTTCTAGCAGAGATTGTTGGTAACGAGTTTCAGATTGTACATCCACTTTTTAATAACGAGATTTATACTCATGACCCAATAACAAATAAATATGGGAAATTTATTTTAATGAATTTAGACCATTACGGGACAGCACGAGATAAAGAAATTTCGGTGATGATTATAGATGGGAAAAGATTAATAAAGTTAGATTGGAATGAAAACCACAGCCGCTAACATTTTGTATAAGTAATGGCAGGAAAAATGCTAAATATCAAGGTTTTTAGACCACTCAAACTATGTAGAGGTTTGACAGGAAAGTATCACGCAATCTGCCACTACTCATACAATTTACCGTTGTAAACATTAAACCAAAGATAACAAATGAAAAAAATGAAACTAGCATACGCACTTTTGATTGGAATTATTTTTTTGTCATCTTGCTCAAACAGTGATAATGGCTCTGAGCAAGACAACAACTCAAACCCTACTTCTGTGACCGATAATGATGGAAATATATATAACATAATTCAAATAGGTAATCAATTTTGGGCAAAAGAAAACCTCAATGTCAGCACATACAGAAATGGAGACCCAATTTTACAAGTTACTGACCCATATGAATGGCAAAATTTAAATACAGGAGCTTGGTGCTATTATGCTAATAAATCATCAAATGGTACAACTTATGGCAAGTTATATAATTGGCATGCAATCAATGACCCAAGAGGTCTTGCACCAGAAGGTTGGCACGTTCCAAGTGATGATGAGTGGACTTTATTAAGTGATTATTTAATTACAAATGGATATAATTATGATGAGACCGTTTCCGGAAACAAAATAGGAAAATCATTAGCATCTACAAATTTATGGCAAAACGCTTCTCAAAATGGTTCAGTAGGCAACGATTTGACTTTAAATAATACAACAGAATTTACAGGCTTACCAGCTGGTAGTCGTTGGGCTGATGCAACCGTGAGCTTTAATGCATTAAGGAGGAATACAAGTTGGTGGAGCTCAACTTCTTCTTCTAACAATATTGCAATAAAATTTGGTCTTGCTAATACTTCTGTTAATTTAAGCCGTCTTGGACAAAGCAAACAATACGGTTTTTCAGTGCGATGTATAAAAGATTAAATAAACCTACAAAAACTGTTTACAACAGTGGTAGTCCTTGTACAAGTTCCCCTCTACAGCTAAACTCTGTCTTAAATCCGTAGGTTTACGAATAAGTTTAGTGGCATCCACAGGTAAGCAAATGAAATAAGATCGTCATAATATAAATGAAAATGTCCTTTGTATTTTTGATATATGAGTAGAAATTATAAATTTCATAACAAACCGGGTTTACACTTTGTAAATTTTCACCTTCACCGTATCAATTTACAACCACCACCAAAAAATAAAACTTTAACATTTCACCAATTCAAACGAGTAACCCCCTCATAAACAATCTTACACACACATCACCAACTACCAAACACATACATAACATCCTTAATTGTTAAAAAAAAACATCAAGTGGACAAATTTTGACCATTTGACTTATTTCCTTTGCTAAAACTTGGAATGGAAATAAAAACATGGATTTTGGCTTAAATCAACACCGAAATTCTACCATTCTTACGCTCCTTTTCTTGCCATAAACCATAGTGTTTTGCGCATATGACAAACTTTAACAAAACCCAATTAATTAAAAATGAATTTAAAAAATTACCTACTTATTTTATTGATGATATTTTTTTCATCACCAATCTTTAGTCAAACACTACTACCCCAACAGGCTAATTTAGTATTAGGAGGAAGAAAAATGCTTGTTATTCGAGGTGTCGACACTGCCACGCATACCTGGAACGATACCGATACAGATATGGAAAAACTTCGTGTCGAATTAAATAAATACCTTCTCAACACGTCCTTTAAAAAAGCATGGATTGAAACTTTTGAGATGACGCCTGTTTATAATTTTACCGTAGATCCTAACGATAATAGTATAGGAGCTATGACGAATACTTTTAAAGCCTTAGCTACAGCAGATAATTATGATATAGATAGCTATAACATCGTTATGTATTTACACTCATCTACAACAGACTTTCGTGGCGCAGGTGCATGGGGAAGCGGTAATGGACTCAGAGGGTCTATTTGGGCCAATAACTCACTATCATGGTTTTATGCAGGAAATATTCATGAAGCATTTCATGCTTTGGGTGTTGGACATGCAGAAACCATTGAAGGAGGCGACAACGTTTTCCCTGGTAGTGTAACCGGAGGACATGACCCTTATCATTTTATGGGAAGTCAAGGAGATGCTGGACTAGATGCCGATCTGCCAAATTATATGAAATATCTTTTAGGGTGGATCGAACCTAAAGGAGTTTCTGTAATACCTAACGACAATATAGATGGTTACACTGTCAAACTATATAAATCTTCACTAGTAAGCAGTTATAACGACCAACGTTTATACAGTGCTCAATTAGGAGATCACTTATGGATTAGCTACGAACCCGATAATGCCAATACACGTATAACAGACAAAGGGCTTCTTTTTCATTACATCCCTAGCAGAGGTTCTGGTCTTTGTAGACTTTTAGATACCAACCCGCAATCTATTACAGAACTACCTCCGGGTATTGGAAGCAATTATCTGCCAGTTATAGATTTTTGGGATGCGGCACTTACAGAAAACGAAGAATTCTTCTGGAACAACACACAAATAAAAATTACAAATAGCGGAGGTACTGGAGAAGATAAATGGGTAGAGATTAAATTCCGCGATTGTGTTACTGTCTCTGGTGATGCCGATAACGATGGCATATGCGACACTTTAGACCAATGTCCTGGTGGCGATGATAAAGTTGATTCTGATTTTGACGGTATTCCAGACTTTTGTGATACATGTCCGCTCGATCCAGCTAACGATGCCAATGGAAACGACATTTGTGATAATGAAGAATGTCTTAACTCAAACCACGACAGTTTCGATTACGAATTCGGACAACCCCTTCATGGACAAGAAGGTGGCGTAGGATATACCGGAGCTTGGGAAACAGAACCTGTAAATGGCACCATTGGCATAGTTGAAGGATCTCTAGAATATCCTAATATAAAAAGCCAAGGAAATAAGCTAAGATTCGAATTTAACAATGAAGATAGAACAAAAAGCACCAAAAGAATCTTTACTAATAAGTTTGCTGCTGGAAGCATTGTATGGGTAAGCGCCCTAATAAAAGTAGAAAAGCTAGCCGATGGTGGTTTTTGGATAAAACCTAATAACAATCAAAACTATGCAATAGGAAAAAGATGGGGCAACGAGTTAAGTATCAACAATAACCCTACTAAGTTTAGAGTAAAAGAAGGAGAAGTTGTTAGACTAGTTGCAAAATACATATTAGCCCCAACCGAAACCAGAATCTTTTTATGGGTAAATGAACTTAGTGATTTTGAAGAAAGCAAAGCGCATTCTACATACACATTTGGACCTATTGGAGATTTTGATCATATTGCAGTTGCAATGGAAAGATGGGGTAATGGTATTGTAGAAATAGATGAATTAAAAGTTTCTTGTGATGGTTTACCTATTATTGGAGATGTAGATAACGATACTTTTTTCTCTGATGTTGACTGTAATGATGCCGATCCTGCAATCCATCCAAACGCTACCGAAATACCTAATAACGGTATAGATGAAAACTGTGACGGACTAGATTCGGTTGCTGCAAATAAATTAGGCAGCGCGACCATACAATCATTTCCAAACCCAGCACAATCAGATATCCAAATTCAAGTTGATGGAACGTTAAATTATAATGTGGAATTATTTGATATGCAGGGACAACTTAGAGTATCTGGTAAACAATTGGATGTTGTTAAAGTTAATCATCTTCCAGAAGGTATTTACGTCTTAAAAATCACTGATCTGGATACAAGTAAATACACAACCAAAACGATTCAAATTGTGAAATAGCATAATTTTAATATAACATAGTTAAAAAATAGCCCCTTAATTGGGGCTATTTTGATTACTATTAAAATAACGAATCTTGGATAAGAAAATATGTCCGGTCGAGCACAGTCTAGACCTCCTTAAGACCTCTCGACTTCAGTTTATGCTGAGCACAGCCGAAGTACTCGAGGAGACATTACGTCAATATTTTACACTGGATAAAATTTTTATTGGATGTCTCACTGACACATAGATTAATTGATTGTATAAAAAAAATTTACAAGTGACATAAATGGTAGTGATATCTTGAACTTTTAAACAAGAGTCGTTAAAATAGTAAATAGATAAAATTTTAACTATCACATCGGTTTTTTTCAAGTCAGAATAAAGCTTAAATAATAAAACACATCTTTTTTAAGAAAATTAGTATGATTTTATAAGAATTTGAAACTCTCATATAATTAAAATACTACATTTCATAATATTTTTGTTTTGGGATTAATGATATTCTTTTTTAAAAAATGCATAAAGGTAGATCTACAATAAAAGAATAGCATTTTGAATTTATTATTAATCTAAAACAAATAATGCATATGAAAAAAAACTCACTTTGCCATTAAGCCTTAAAAATCAAACTATCAAAACTTTAAATCTCTTGTTTTAACTACTGGTATTAACAAAGATTTTTCAATAGTTTTATGTAAAACAATTGCAGTTTAGCGTTGTCTATCAAATGTTATTTACTACGCTTCTTAGTATAGACAACCTTTTAACTATTTATGTTATTTAACTAATAACATCTTCATCATAAAACAAGCAATTGTTAATTACAAATCAGAGGACAAAAGCTAACTATTTTTTATCGTCAAAGCAACCGGAATTGTTTACAGACAACTAAGAAGTACTACAACTTAGATTAGTATACACCATGTGATAAATCCAGTGATGAATTGGAAAAATCACGGTAATTAACGGTTTAAATGACGCTAATGCATTTTAGCGCAATAAACCTAATACACAAAATCAAAAACAGACGATAGCAAGGCGCTTATAGCAAAATAGAGCTCCCGGTAGTCCTCGAATATTTGATGTTTGTCTAAGTACAAATTCAATAATTCCCTCCTCTCCCTACCCTACTTGCCATATAGAAATTCTTATGGACAAGATGATGACTATTAAAATTAATTTTAACCCATCAAAAATGAATTTAAAAAAATTTTTACTCATCCAATTATTGCTACTTTTCTCTTTTTCAAACTTTGGTCAGTCTTTGCTCCCTCAACAGACCAATTTAGTTCTGGGGGCACGAAAAATGATTATTGTTAGAGGTGTAGATCCCGCCACCCATACTTGGCAAGACACCGATCAACATCTTCAAAATCTTAAAACAGAATTTAATACTTACTTACTCAACACATCGTTTCAAAAAACCTGGATAGGTACTTACGACATTACCCCTGTTTACAATTTTACTGTAGACCCCAACAACAATGGATACAGTGCGATGTCTCAAAAGCTGGCTGAATTAGCTACTAATGATGGCTACAACCTCGATGATTACAATATCATTATGTATTTGGATTCTTCGAGCACAGACTTTGGAGGAGCCGGAGCGTTAGGTAGCGGAAACGGTCTTAAAGGTACCATTTGGGCCAAAAACTCACTAGCCTGGTACTATCCGGGTAATATTCATGAAGGATTTCATGCTTTGGGTGTTGGACATGCCGAAACCATTGAAGGAGGTAGTAACGTATTTCCTGGTTCTGTTACTGGCGGACACGACCCTTATCACTTTATGGGAAGTCAGGGAGATGCTGGCCTAGATACAGATATACCAAATTACATGCAATATGTTTTAGGTTGGATTGATCCTCAAGGGGTTGAACATATAGTTAGCGAAACCCTGAATACTCAAACTGTAAAACTATATAAATCTTCACTTGTTAGTAATTATGATGATACACGTAAATATAGTATTCAATTAGATGATAATTTATGGGTGAGTTACGAGCCAGATAACGCCAATACCCGAATTACTAAAAAAGGGCTTCTTTTTCACTACATTCCCGGTCCTGGATCTGGAGTTTGTAGGCTTCTGGATACACGCCCCCAATCAATCACAGAACTTCCACCAGGTATAGGTTCCAATTATTTACCAGTAATCGATTTTTGGGATGCAGCACTCGTCGAAAATGAAGAATTCAATTGGGGCAATACCCAAATAAAAATTATTAACACTGGAGGAACCGGAGAAGAAAAATGGGTGGAAGTTGAATTCCGCAACTGTACTACCATTTCAGGAGATTCCGATAACGATGGCGTATGCGATGCTCGAGATACATGTCCAGGAGGAGATGATAAGGTTGATACTGATTTTGATGAGATCCCTGATTTTTGTGACGAATGCCCTCTAGATCCTGAAAATGACTCTAATGGAAACAATATTTGTGATAATGAAGAATGTCTTAGCCTAAATCAAGATCATTTTGACTATACTTTTAATGAACCCATTCATGGAAAAGATGGCGGTTTTGGCTATACAGGAGGATGGCAAACAGACCCTTTAAACGGAAAAATAGAAGTAGTTGAAGGATCGTTAGAATACCCTAACATAAAAAGTAAAGGGAACAGACTAAGATTTGAACTTCAAGACGAAAACCTCACCAAAAGCTCCAGAAGAGATTTTGCTAAGCCATTTGTAACAGGAAATACACTATGGATTAGTGCTTTAATTAAAATAATAAAAAGAGGTGACGGAGGTTTCTGGATAAAACCAAGTTTTCAACAATCTATTGCCATAGGAAAAAGATGGGGCGATCAGTTAAGTATCGACAACAACCCTACACAGTTTAGAGTAAAAGAAGGAGAAGTATACAGGTTGGTTGCCAAATACATACTAGGTTCTTCCGAAACTAAGGTGTTTTTATGGGTAAATCAACTTAATAATTTTGAAGAAAGCAATGCACATGCTACAAAAACATTTGGACCAGTAGGAACCATCGACCACTTAAATATTGCCATGGAAAGATATGGAAATGGTATCGCCGAAATAGACGAATTAAAATATGGCTGTGATGGCGCCCCAATTATTGGAGATGTAGATAATGACACCTTCTATTCTGATGTAGATTGTAACGATGAAGATCCTTTAATCAACCCAGATGCCGTCGAAATACCAAACAATGGTATCGATGAAAACTGCGATGGACAAGACGTTACGTTATCAATTAACAAAACAAGCGAATTACCAATACTGGCTTATCCAAATCCAGCCCAATTGGAAATTAAAATTATGGCTAATGACAATTTGAACTACAAAGTAGAATTATTCAATCTACTAGGTCAACTCAAATTTTCTGGCGAAAAAATGAATAAAATTGATACACGACACCTTCCAGAAGGCATGTATTTCTTGAAAATCTCAGATTTGAAATCTGATAAATCTATTATCAAAAAAATACGAGTTTTAAAATAACATTCGGTAATAACAAAATGCAATCAAGAGAGGGTTAAGAGTTTTAGCCCTCTCCTTGCATTTTATCATCCGTTATATAAACCTTTAAAACAATATTCTATTTTTATTTATAATCAATGAACCTTTTATAGGTCCTTTTCATAACGTTTAATCATATCCTCTCTAGATTCCGGAGCTTCCAAAGATCCCAATTGATCCTTTAACATTTGTCCCATGGTCGGAAACGAATCTCTATCAATTTTTGCATTATCGTCCCATAATTTAGAACGCATAAATGCTTTAGCACAATGTAAAAACACCTCTTCAATAGTAACTACAATACATGATTTTGGTGGGATGTTTTCAGAAGCAAATAAATTCAAATATTTGGCATCTGTGCTAATTGAAGCTTTACCATTAACCCGTAATGTTTCATCCATTCCAGGTATTAAAAATAACAACCCAATGGTTCCGGTTTGTATAATGTTACTTATACTATCTAAGATATTATTTCCTTTAAAATCTGGAATTACTATTTCTGTTTCACTTAGTACCTTTACAAACCCCGGAGCCCCTCCTCTTGGCGAAGCATCCAATTTGTTTTCGCTGTTTACTGTAGACATTACTACAAATGGCGATATCTCAATAAAATGTGTAGCATGCGTATCTAAATTCGGGAATACTTCATCCTTAGATCGTCCCTTAGGAAAATCATAAAGTTCACGAAGTTGCGATTCGGTTTTTATCTGCATAATAGTCGTTAAGAAATGATGCTCAAAAATAACCATAATGGTAAATAAAACCTCTCGTAATCAAATAAAATTGTATTTCATCAAGTATTTACCGAACCTATTGTAAATATTATATAACATTACATGTAATAAACAAAACACTAAAATTCACATGAAAACTATTGCAACAATTCTAATGTTATCCTTTTCAAGCTTATGTAGTGCTCAATTTATTTCAAATGATGGCGAATTACATGTTGCTGCCGGTGCTGTAATTTCTGCAGCCACATATACCTTAGTGTATACAACTACAAAAAACAAAAAGAAGGCTTTTTGGTATAGTCTGGGAGCTTCAACTTTGGCTGGTGTTGCCAAAGAAGTTATAGATAGTGGTAAAGAACACAATAAATTTGACGCAGGCGATATGGCGGCTACAACACTAGGTGGATTAACAGCAAGTGTAACGCTAAGTTTATTTGTTGGAAAAAAGAAAAAGAAAAAGAAAAAAGGAAAGCAAGTAGCCTTGGTTAATTAATCAAACGGTTTACAATCTCTCTTGTCGGCAAAACAGCTTTGGTGTGCTCTATGCTCGGGCCTGCCACCCAAACTGTTTTATAGGTTACCTTGGTGGCTGCGTTTTTTGTAGCATTCATTCCTATGGAAAAACGGATCATTTTAACCCATTTTTTAAGCTTTCTGTTTTTATTCAGTACAGACTCCAACCAAGTTTGCTTTGTCCCTATTTTCTGAACATAGGGTGTGTTTATTACCGTACATGGTGTACCAGAAATACGTTCGGTCATAACAATATCCTTAGCACCATAATCAACACAGGCTTGTTTGTATTCGTCGGTAACAGAAGCTTCGACAGAAGCTATAAACGGACTACCAACAGATACTCCTGCAGCTCCATAACGCAACATATTATCAACATCGGCTTTATTACCTACCCCGCCAGCAGAGATTATAGGTATACTACAGTTTGAACTTAATTCCTTAATTAAATCTTCCGGAGATGCATCCCCTCGATGTCCTCCTGCCTCATTATTTACAGCGATAATGGCATCAGCCCCCAATTGTTCTACTTTTTTTGCAAACTTTAAATCAACCACATCGCAAAACACCTTAATACCAACCTTATGTGCCCGGTTAATTGTTTCTTCCGGACTTCCTAAAGACGTAATAATAAAATCGCAACCTTCTTCACAAATAACATCTAATTGCGCTTTATACTTAACATTCGATTTGTTTACTATTAAGTTAAAGCCAAAAGCACCACCATCTACTTTCGCTGCTTTCAGTTCTCGAAGTGCAGCTCTTAGCTCTTCTAAAGTTCTATAGTTTAACGCAGGAATACATCCAGAAATTCCAGATTTCATAGCTTCGGTAACCATCGTTACATTAGATACTAAAAACATGGGTGCCTGTATTATAGGATGCTTTATATTAAGAAGTTCGGTTAATTTAGTTTGCATAGACATGTTCAATTCTTATATATACAAATATAAGGATAAATATATTATGCACGCATAATATATGTGCGTCTTATGATTTAGTGACATTTGAAATTAAAAAACAGTACATAAAAGTATGGTGAACCATGACACATAGCTATAAAAAACATAACTCGTTGACAATCAAATTTCCATAAAAAATTTCCCTTTAAAATATAACTTGTAATATATCAAAAACGAATTTGTTAAATCTTTGATACTAATTGAACTAATAAAACTTAAAAATTCCAATTCAATAGATAATTAGGAGTCTTTTTAAACACTACATAATTTTTTGATAAGAAGCTTAATAATTTGAATGAAAAAACACCCAAGTAATTGATTATAAATAAATTAAATACAAAATTCAAATTATTTCTTGTACTCGTATTTATGACTTTTATCATAGTTTTATTATGCATGCATAATTAACTTTAAAGTATAATAAATTAATATTTTTAGTCATGAAAAAATTACTTTTAGGTATATTTATTTTTGGCCTTACCCTCCAAGGAAATTCACAAACAATTGAATTAGCAAACACAGTAATTTCAACAAATTACGAATATTTAGATGCGATTGATTTAGACAACGCGCCAAACCTTGTTAAAAAGCTAGAGACGGCCATTCTGAACTTTGATAAGAATGATCTCGCTAAACTTTACGATAAGGAATTCGAAATCTATGAAGTTACTTTTTTCGTTCCGGAAGGAAAAATAGTGGCCATTTTCGATAAAGAAGGTAAAATAATAAGGACTACTGAAAAATACAATAACGTAAAGTTACCTCAAGAAGTGCTACAAGCCATTTCGAAACGTTACCCAAATTGGGGTATTGTTCAGGATAATTACCTTATTAAATACCACCGTACTCAAGATTCTATAGAACAAATTTATAGAGTTAAAATTAAGAATGACAATAAAACGATGAGATTAAAAACCGACGAAAACGGTATATTCTTATAATAGTTTTTTGCTTTCCATAGAAGACGTCTAAAAAGACCGTTATTATAGTAATGACAGATTTTTTTAGGCGTCTTTAAATTTATAATAGCCACACTTTAAATACGCGCCTTCTGGAAAACCTATCGGGTGGTCTACATCATGAAATGTGTTTAAAATATTTGTAAACGATCTCGGCTGATTATTCAACGTTTGCAAATTTATATCGAAGAACGATTGAGCCAAAACTCTCGATGAGCACGACGCCAAAACCAAAAGCCCATTTTTAGCTGTTAATTGATACCCCAACTCTGCCAGTTGTGCATATTTCCTTTTTGCCAAATCAATTTCAGATTGCTGTTTCGCAAAACTTGGTGGATCAATAACCACAACATCGAAAGTTTGCTGCTTTTCTATTAGTTTTTTAAGCTCTACAAAGGCATCACCAGCAATGGTAACATGCTGTCCTTTATAATTATTGAGCTTCCCGTTTTGATAGGCTATTTCTAAAGCTTGTTTACTTATATCTAAACTTGTTACTTTTTTTGCCCCATGAAACAAGGCATGAACCGAAAATCCACCGGCATATGAAAACACATCTAAAACAGTTTTATCCTTACTAAACTCACCAACACGTTTTCTGTTATCCCTATGATCTAAAAAATACCCCGTTTTATGCCCTTTAATAACGTTTGCCGAAAATTGCACACCATGTTCTACAAATTGCACTACTTCGTTCTCTAGCGTGCCGTAAACCACGTCACCATCATGCAATTTATGTGTGTTTGCCTGTTGTAACCCTCTACTTAGTCGAATAACAATAGTTTCGACTTTAGAAACGTCTTGTAAACTTTTTAAAATAAATTCTAAATACGGTAGCCAAATTTCAGAATAGAGTTTTACAACCAAAACCATATTATAAACATCGGCTATTAAACCAGGGAAACCATCATTTTCACCAAATAATAACCGATAACTTGTCGTATGGGTTTTTAACAAGTTGATGCGCTTTTTATAAGCATCTTCTATTTTACGATGAAAAAAATCAGCATTCACTTCTACTTTTGTCGCATCGCTATGAATCATTTTAATACGAATGGGTGAACGA
Source organism: Flavivirga eckloniae (assembly GCF_002886045.1). Classification (NCBI taxonomy): domain Bacteria; kingdom Pseudomonadati; phylum Bacteroidota; class Flavobacteriia; order Flavobacteriales; family Flavobacteriaceae; genus Flavivirga; species Flavivirga eckloniae. The sequence goes on from NZ_CP025791.1 coordinate 423,418, forward strand.
GCATCATATAGTCCCAGACCAATAACCTTGTTTTTATTTTTACTAAAAACAATAACTAAATCTCCGGTTTGCGCATCGTTATTAATTTTTACAATATTGTTTGAAAATACCCATGGGTGTTTTTTAATAACAAATTGCTCGCCTTTAGCATTTAGCTTAACCGCTAACCGCTTGGGTAAATAGTTGCTTTTTATATGTTCTGTAAAAATGGCGAAATAAGATTTTATGAAGCCGCAAAGTACAAAAAACGCAACCATTTTGGTTGCGTTTTAAAATTTTAATGACAAATTCTATTGCCGGGTCATAGTAATTCTATTTACATACCCTTCCTCTTCATATTTAATCTTTAATGTTGTGTCTGTTAACTCAACAATCTCATAGTCGTAAGTGCTAATGACTTCTTGACTTTCTTCTACATTAAACCCAACAATAACATTATTGGCTATAGAATATGGCCAGGTATTATTAAGGTTTTGTACAAGTCCTTTACAGTTTTCACCTGTAAACTCTTCAATTGTAATGGTGTTTTGCGTAAACGTATAAAGCACATCACAATCTGTACGTTTTACAAATTCTTCATCGTCTTCAACATCCGATATTACTTTCCAGGTTCCAATAATAAATTTGTTAGATCGTTCGCTATAACCGTTTGAACAAAATACTGTTAGCACTAGAGCGAATGCAATAAATAGAGTGGTTAATCTTTTCATTTTATTTTAGGTTGGTTGGTCTAGTAAAAATAACAGGAAAAAATGCCAAAAAAACATAATCAAAAAATGATTTAGACGAAAGTTATAAAACATCGATGAAAAAAAATTTTGCAAGTATTTTACAAGCTTATAGTAAGATAATGGCACAAAAAAACGCAACCAAAAAAATTATTGCTTTTTATACGTAGCTACAAGATCTGCATTAAATTTAATTACTGTCCCTTCATCATCAGTAAAACTCGATTTTTGATCCTTGTATATCAAAATAAGTTCAGAGTCAGTGAGTTTATCTATCTTGATTATTCCCTTTTCTTCACCATCAGTTATTTCTAGTTCATCATTATTAACAATCCAAGTACCACCTCCTAAAAGTTCTAAGTCTTCTACTTTTTGTGTAATTGTTTGTCCTAAGAAAGTGACAGCAAGCTTAGAACTAAATCCTCCAGTTGAAGCTAATACATTAGGCTTTTCGGTAAAAACTAATACATTATCAATATTATAAGCTTCTCCTGTAAAATCTGCTGTTATATCATTTCCTTTCTCTGAAAACTCTAGAGTTCCGGAATTATCTACAGACACTGCTTTCCATTTTCCAACTATACTTCCTGTTATGTTTGAAGCTGAATCATCATCACTTGAACAAGCAGTTAATATTGAGGTTAGGGCAATAAATAAAATACTTAATTTTTTCATGTTTATAGGTAGATTTGTTTAATGAAACATAAAAATAGGAATACGATAACTGTAAACAAAAAATTACAACTTAAAAAGACGAAAAACATCAAGAAAAAAATTAAAACATTAATTAAAGTATAAAAGCTCAGCATTTCTGCTGAGCTTTATAACACTTATCTATATTTATAAGGATTCTTCGGCTTCATTACGGATAAGTAATTCACTCACTTTTCTAAAAAAGAAAGGAAGTTCTCTACTTACTTAACTTCTTCGAAATCTACCCTTCGACTGCGCTCAGAACAAACTACTTGACTTCTTCGAAGTCTACGTCTTCTACATCACTACCTTCACCCGATCCACTTTGACTTGCATCTGGTCCAGCATCTGGTCCTGGTGCTCCGCCTTGAGCTTCTGCTTGCGCTTTGTACATTTCTTCACTAGCTACTTTCCAAGCTTCGTTTATTTTCTCTAAAGCTGGCTCAATAACAGCAATATCTTTAGTTTCGTAAGCTTTTTTAAGTTCTTCTAAAGCGTCCTCGATTGGCTTCTTTTTATCATCAGATAATTTATCACCAAACTCCTCTAATTGTTTTTCCGTTTGGAAAATCATTGAATCTGCTTCGTTTAACTTCTTAGCACTTTCTGCTGCTTTAGCATCTGCTTCTGCATTTGCTTCTGCATCTGCCTTCATCTTTTCGATTTCTTCCTCTGTTAAACCAGAAGAGGCTTCAATACGAATATCTTGTGTCTTATTAGTAGCTTTATCTGTAGCAGTTACGTGGATAATTCCATTTGCATCAATATCGAAAGTTACTTCAATTTGTGGCGTACCACGTCTAGCTGGTGGTATACCGTCTAAATGAAAACGACCAATCGTTTTATTATCGGCAGCCATAGCTCTTTCACCTTGTAACACATGAATTTCTACAGAAGGCTGATTGTCTGCTGCTGTAGAGAATACTTGCGATTTCTTAGTAGGAATCGTTGTATTAGCTTCTATAAGCTTCGTCATTACGTTACCCATAGTTTCAATACCAAGCGATAAAGGTGTTACATCTAAAAGTAATACATCTTTAACATCTCCAGTTAAAACACCACCTTGAATTCCAGCTCCTAACGATACTACTTCGTCTGGATTAACACCTTTACTAGGTGTTTTTCCGAAGAATTTCTCAACAGCTTTTTGAACTGCTGGGATACGTGTAGAACCACCTACTAAGATGATCTCATCAATATCGCTTTTACTTAATCCTGCAGATTTTAATGCAGATTGACAAGGCTCAATGGTTCTTTTTACTAAGTCGTCAATTAACTGCTCAAATTTAGAACGCGTTAATGTACGCACTAAGTGCTTAGGACCACTTGCTGTAGCTGTAATATATGGTAAGTTAATCTCTGTTTGTTCTGAAGATGACAACTCAATCTTAGCTTTCTCGGCAGCTTCCTTTAAACGTTGTAAAGACATAGGATCTTGTCTTAAATCCATAGACTCCTCTGCTTTAAATTCATCTGCTAACCAGTTGATGATTTTCTCATCTACATCGTCACCACCTAAATGCGTATCTCCATCTGTAGATAATACTTCAAATACACCATCACCTAATTCTAAGATAGATACATCGTGTGTTCCACCACCAAAATCGAAAACAACTATTTTTTGGTCTGTACCTTTTTTGTCCATACCATAAGCTAAAGCTGCGGCAGTAGGTTCGTTAATAATTCTACGAACTTTTAAACCTGCAATTTCTCCAGCTTCTTTAGTTGCCTGACGTTGTGCATCGTTAAAGTAAGCTGGTACTGTAATAACAGCTTCACTAACATCTGTTCCTAAATAATCTTCGGCAGTTTTCTTCATTTTTTGAAGAATCATAGCCGATAATTCTTGTGGCGTATATAAACGCCCTTCAATATCTACTCGAGGTGTATCATTATCACCTTTTACTACTTTATATGGTACGCGTTCTGCTTCTTTTTTAGACTCAGAATATTTATTACCCATAAAACGCTTAATAGAATAAACGGTTTTTGTTGGGTTAGTAACTGCTTGACGCTTTGCCGGGTCACCAACTTTAATTTCGCCTCCCTCTACAAATGCGATCACAGATGGCGTTGTACGCTTACCTTCTGCGTTTGGAATTACAACTGGCTCATTACCTTCCATTACAGAAACGCATGAGTTCGTTGTTCCTAAATCGATTCCAATAATTTTGCTCATAATATGTTATGCTTTAAATATGTTGAATGTTCTTTTTAAACTCGATTTGTAATAGTCAATCATTATGCCAACAGAAAATAACTGACACGATGTCATAAAACACAAAAAGACTTCAAATCTATGAAGTCTTTTATCATGTATCTTATTTATAATTTTAATTGGCCGTCATAAATATGTCAAAAAAGAACGCGCCCTGCCAGCAATTAGCTCCAGAACTAATATCTCCAAACTTATCTGTTCTAGTAATATTTACCGTTAAAGAGTTAATCGACTTATTAGAATAGTTTAAACTAAATGTATCTGGAAATGAACTATTATTATTAGCTGAGAAAATAATACCATCTGGATTAAAAGGTAGATCTGGCGAAAAATCATATCTTACTTGTAAACGAGATGGGCTAAATGGTGCCCTTAAAACGTCTACTCCTGCAACCGTAGCAGTCTGCCCAGGAATAGTCTGTTGATTTAAGACTTCCCAAGATACTGTTGTATTAACGCCTTGAACATCTACATTAAAAGAACCTGTACTGCCTACAGATACATTATCGCAAATAGGAATTTCCATACCATTAACGGATGCAATATCTGGAATGTCTGCAATTTGAGTCGTAGATAATGTTGTCCAAGTGGCATCACCAGCTGCATTACTAGTTAACACTTTACCCGCTCCCTGATTGCCATCTGCAATTCGTATGGCAGAACCAGTAACAGTAGAGGTTAAAGTAATATCATCTATTCTACCTGCATCATCCCCATTTGAAACAGAAACGTCTTTAAAATAACGCCACCTTAGCGTATAAGTTCCCGCCGTAGGGATATTATATGAATAGTTTGTCCAAGATACCGTACCAGACCATGAATCTATAACGTTTCCATCAACTGAAAACTCTAGAAGATCAAAAGTAGCCTCAGAACTCACTTCATAAAAAAAGCTAAGTGTCGCTCCTCCCGCTGGTACTGTAGCAGAATATTCCATGATAGATTCTTGGCTGTCTCCTATATTTCCAGATTCGGCTGCTTGAGTACCCGAATTAACACTAGATGATTGTGTAAACCAATTAGCATCACCACTAGTTGTTAACGGTGTTAAGGCCGTTTCAAAGTCTTGATCCAAGATCGTTGCAGACGGACTCGTATATTCTATATGTAATTTGGTGGCAGGGTTTGTTGTTCCTATACCTACATTACCTGAGTTAGTATTATACATATCGTTTCCATTAATAGTCCAATCACTATCAATACCGCCTCCAAAAGGTTGCCATGTAGCTCCATTATAAAAATAAAACCCTGGGGTATTATCTGTTTGATAAATGAGTAATCCTGTAGCAGGAGATGCAATAGCATCACGTTGGACTTGGGTTAAACGTGGTATTAAAATCCCTGAAGTGGTAGATTCAATATCTAATATTGAACTTGCATCTGGTGTTGTAGTTCCAATGCCTATTTGAGAAAATAAAAAAACAGGGAAAAAGACGAGAATAACGAGTGGTAAAGTTTTCACAATATTAAATTTTTGAGAGAATAAAATTTATTATTTTTCGACCATTTGATAATTATAAAACATTCAAATAATCGATAAAACGCACAATAATACGATAAAAAACATTAATATCAAAAAAATTTATTGTTTTTTAGTTCATGATTAGAATTTTAAATGGATAATAAATTATTAATAAAAACTATATTTGGCAGTTCTATAATAATTGTGTGCTATGGAGTGTATTTCAGTTTTTGATATGTTAAAAATTGGTGTTGGCCCATCAAGTTCCCATACTTTAGGGCCTTGGAGAGCTGCCGAAAGATGGATCAAAGAATTAAAAGACAGTGATAATTTCAACGAAGTAGATAAAATAGCTGTAAACCTCTATGGCTCTCTGTCGTTAACAGGAAAAGGTCATGCCACAGATTATGCTGTTTTACTAGGATTAAATGGTTGCGACCCTGAAACTATTCCAACAGATTCCATTGCCTCTATTGTTTCTGAAATTAAAACGACCAAAACATTACACTTCAATAATGAAAAACCTGTACCATTTAATATAGAAACCGATATTGTTTTTAATAAAACGTTTTTACCATTTCATTCAAACGGATTAACCTTTACGGCAACCATAAATGGAAAAAACGTAACATCTACTTTTTATTCCATAGGTGGAGGTTTTGTTGTTAAGGAGGAACGCAAAAACTCCAAGAAAAACTTTGAAATTAAATGCACATTCCCCTATCCTATCGATAAGGGTACTGAGCTTTTACAGTTCTGCGATACTTTAAATAAGTCCATTTCTGAAGTTGTTTTAGAAAACGAAAAATCTATACGCTCGGAAAAAGAAATAGATCTAGAATTAAAACGCATTTGGGATACCATGCTCGAATGTATGTATACGGGTTGTCATACCGAAGGAAATCTTCCCGGAGGTTTAAATGTAAGGCGTCGTGCTTTCGATACTTATCAAAGTTTAAAAGGTGAAACTTCTTATACAACTCCTGTAGAATGGGTTTATGCCATAAGGGATACCGAAGTTAAATTTCGACAAATCCTTAAATGGGTCAGTTGCTTTGCCCTTGCCGTAAACGAAGTTAATGCCTCGTTAGGCAGAGTTGTTACCGCCCCTACCAATGGAAGCGCCGGAGTTATTCCTGCTGTTTTAATGTACTATTTGGTGATTGAAAATCATGATGCCAACTTCGAGGATATTAAACGCTTTTTATTAGTGGCTGGAGAAATTGGTAGCATCTTTAAAAAAGGTGCGACAATAAGTGCTGCCATGGGTGGCTGTCAGGCAGAAATTGGCGTATCGTCTGCTATGGCTTCTGGTGCGCTTTGTGAGCTTTTGGGTGGTTCCCCAGAACAAGTACTTGTTGCTGCCGAAATTGCCATGGAACACCATTTAGGTTTAACCTGCGACCCTATTGGCGGATTAGTACAAATTCCCTGCATTGAACGTAATGCCATGGGAGCTATTAAAGCCATAAATGCTGCAGAAATGGCTCTAGATACAGATCCTAAAAACGTAAAAGTACCATTAGACAAAGTCGTTTCCACCATGTGGGAAACTGCCAAGGACATGCATACAAAATATAAGGAAACCTCAGAAGGTGGTTTAGCTGTTGGGGTTAATATGTCGGATTGTTAGATGTGTTTTTTTAGTAGTAGACAGTGTTCAGTGGTAGTTGTTAGTTGTTAGTTGTTAGTTGTTAGTTGTTAGTTGTTAGTTGTTAGTTGTTAGTTGTTAGTTGTTAGTTGTTAGTTGTTAGTTGTTAGTTGTTAGTTGTTAGTTGTTAGTTGTTAGTTGTTAGTTGTTAGTTGTTAGTAGGTACAATTTATATTCTTAGATTCTTTGCGGCTTGGCGAGAAATATCTAGTGTTCAGTGGCAGTGGGCAGTTGTTAGTCGATATTATTTACATTCTTAAATCCTTTGCGTCTTTGCGACTTAGCGAGAAACATCAAGTGTTCAGTATTCAGTTGCAGTGATCAGCAAACCATATTTACAAATTAATAAACACTATTTACTTATTTATAAACATAAATCGATTGCTTCTTGCAGTATTTCTTGGCGTCTTTGCGGCTTAGCGAGAATTGAAAGTATTCAGTATTCAGTTGCAGTAATCAGTAAACTACATTTACAAATTAGTAAACATTATTTATCTATGAATAAACACAATTCATTTGCTATTTATAGTATTTCTTAGCGCCTTTGCGGCTTAGCGTCTCCACAATTAAACAACTTAACGATTTAACAGTTAAAAAAACCTACTTCCCACAAGTTACCTTCCTCCGCGTATCAATCAAATAAATAATTTTCCATGTATCACCATCCTTAAACAACTGAAACGAATTAACACCACAATGACTAAACTCTCCATTAAACCAAAACTCGTATGGCGTCCATGCATTAGCCATATTACCATCAACCTGAATGCTGTAATCCAGCAAGCGCTCATCCCATTTTTGGTCAGCCGGTCTGTTAGCAATAGCATTTATTAGCTTTTCAGGATCATCGGTAACCAAAATATCTTTACCTTCTTTATTTTTATAAGCTGTTTGTAGAAGTATTTTATCCATCATAACCGATTTCATAAGTGTAGTATCTCCTTTATGAAACCCTTCAAAAAAAGTATCTACCGCAGCTTTAACAGCAGCTTGTTCATTGTTTTGAGAATACATAATAGAGGTCATTAAAGCTAATAAATAGAAAATTGTACGTGCCATAAACGTTTAAATTTTAACTAAGGTAAAACAACATATGTAACGATAATACTTCTTAAAGAAAAGTTTAACATATATACTTAATTCACTACTTTTACATACTATTTAAAAAACATAAAATATATGTCTGTAGCCAAGAAAGAATATAAGCGCGTCACAGTAAAAACATTAGTTGATATGAAAGCTAATGGTGAAAAAATATCAATGTTAACCGCATACGATTATACGATGGCGAAAATTGTTGATGGTGCTGGTGTAGATGTTATACTTGTTGGAGACTCTGCCAGTAATGTTATGGCCGGACATGAAACCACACTACCTATAACTTTAGATCAAATGATATATCACGCATCTTCTGTAATTCGTGCTATATATCGTGCATTGGTTGTTGTAGACTTACCTTTTGGAAGCTATCAAAGTGATCCTAAAGAAGCACTGCGATCTGCTATCAGAATTATGAAGGAAAGCGGGGCGCATTCGGTAAAACTAGAAGGTGGTAAGGAAATAAAAGAATCCATTAAACGTATACTAAACGCCGGTATTCCCGTAATGGGACATTTGGGCTTAACACCGCAATCCATATACAAATTCGGAACCTATACAGTAAGAGCCAAAGAAGAGGAAGAAGCCGAAAAACTTATTAGCGACGCCAAAATGTTAGAACGTATTGGTTGCTATGCCATTATTCTTGAAAAGATACCAGCTAAACTTGCAAAAGAAGTAGCAGAAAGTGTGAGTATTCCAATTATTGGAATCGGGGCTGGAAATGGTGTAGATGGACAAGTATTGGTATTACACGACATGTTAGGAATGACCCATGAGTTTAATCCTCGGTTTTTACGTCGTTATATGAATTTATATGAAGACATGACTGGTGCCATTTCTCAATATGTCGATGATATTAAAACCTCTGAATTTCCTAATGATAATGAACAGTATTAATTTTAGTTAGCAGTAAACAGTGTTCAATAATAATTATATTGTTTACGAAATTATTTAAGCATTAGTGGCTACAAAAATTCTTTCCAATAAAAGCAATCTTCAGGTTTTATACGAAGACAATCATATTATTATCGTTAACAAACGTGCTGGAGATATTGTTCAAGGCGATAAAACGGGAGACAAACCTCTAAGCGATGTTGTAAAAGAATATATTAAAGACAAGTACAACAAACCGGGAAATGTATATTTGGGCGTTGTACACCGGCTAGACAGACCCACAACCGGACTTGTCATTTTTGCAAAAACAAGCAAAGCTCTACCTAGACTTAACAAATTATTCCTTTCAAAGGATATAAAAAAAACATACTGGGCTCTAGTAAAAAACCAACCACCTAAACCAGAGGACACTTTAATTAATTGGCTAAAAAAGAATCCTAAAAACAATAAGTCTACTACTCACACCAAAGAGGTTAAAGACAGTAAAAAAGCTATTCTTCATTATAAACTACTAAAAAAGTTAGACCGTTATTATCTACTTGAAATTAATCTGGAAACGGGCAGGCATCATCAAATACGCTCGCAATTATCTCACATAGGATGCCCCATAAAAGGCGATCTAAAATATGGATTCGATAGAAGTAACAAAGATGCTAGCATTCATTTACATGCCAGGTATATTGAGTTTATTCACCCAGTTAAAAAAGAACCTGTAAAAGTTTCTGCACCACTGCCAAAAGATGCTATTTGGGATGCTTGTTTAGCATAATTTGAATATCTTTATAAAAAAGATTTTTGAATACCATACCCGAAATACTATCAAAACAAAGAACGTTTTTTAAATCCCAAAAAACAAAAGACGTTTCCTATAGATTGTCACTTTTAAAGATCTTAAAGCAAGAAATAGTTTCTAATGAACAAGCTATTTACGATGCTCTAAAAAAAGATTTTAACAAGCCAGAATTCGAAACATTTATTAGCGAATTCGGATTGGTTATTTCTGAACTGAATCTAGTTATTAAAAACCTTAAAAAATGGGTTAAACCACAGCGTGTAAAAGCATCGATGCTTACATTTCCTTCACGAGATTATATTTATAAAGAACCTTACGGAAGTGTATTAGTAATTGCACCTTGGAACTACCCTTTTTTATTAGCTATAGAACCTTTAATTATGGCCATTGCCGCAGGCAATACGGTTGTTTTAAAGCCCAGCGAACTTACTGAGCATACATCAAAGCTCATTACGAGTATGATGCAAAACGTATTTCCGGAAACCGTGGCAACATCTGTTGAAGGCGGTGTAGAAACTGCCACTGAGCTATTAGCCCAAAAGTGGGATTATATATTCTTTACTGGTAGTGTGCCTGTTGGAAAAATAGTAGCCAAAGCTGCGGCAAAGCATTTAACACCTGTTACTTTAGAATTAGGCGGGAAATCACCTTGCATTATTGATGACACCGTAGATTTAAAGCTTACCGCCCGACGCATCTCCTGGGGCAAGTTCTTAAATGCTGGGCAAACATGCATTTCTGCCGATTATATTATTGTTAAATCCAGTATTAAAGATGCTTTTATCGAAGCTTTAAAAACTGAAATTATTAAAAGGTATGGCGAAACCCCAAAGGAATCGCCTGACTTACCTAGAATAATCAACAGAAAAAATGTTTTAAGACTAGCGGATATGTTAGAAGAATCCCAAATTGTTTTTGGGGGTGAAATTGATGTTGATAATTGCTATATAGCACCTACAATACTAAACATCCCAGATTTAGACAGTAAGATAATGAGTGATGAGATTTTTGGTCCAATATTACCTATTCTAACTTATGATACCGAACAGGATATAGAAAACATTATTTGGAATTATGACAAACCCTTAGCACTGTATGTGTTTTCAAAAAACAATGCTTTTATTGAACAAACCATTAAAAAATATAGTTTTGGCGGTGGTGTGGTAAATGATTTGCTCATCCATTTTGGAAATCACAGATTACCCTTTGGAGGTGTTGGGGCTAGTGGCATGGGCGCATACCATGGAAAAACTGGTTTCAATACGTTTTCACACGATAAAGCTATTTCCAAACGAGGCAATTGGACCGATCCAGGTGTGAGATACGCTCCATATAAAGGGAAATTCCAACTCTTAAAAAACATGTTTAAATATTTCTCTTAATTTTAAAGTGAGCTTTTATTTTAACAATAAACTGACTAAAAGATTAGTATTCTTGATTAGCAAAAAGAGTTACGATTCATATTGTGATCTTATTCGCCTCTTAAGTAATCGGATAATTTAAAACCAATTGTACACCCTCGTTAGGTTTAGAGAGTAAATCAAATTCTGCATGAATTAATGATGCCCTACTTTTCATATTTATTAATCCTGCACCTTTTTCTACTTCATTAAGATCGAAGCCCTTACCATCATCTGTCGCAATAATCTTAATGCTTTCTTTTTTGTATTCTATGGTAACAGATAGGTTACTTGCTTCAGAATACTTCACCGAATTGGACATAAACTCCTGCAGTATTCTAAAAATAATAATTTCGTGCTTCTTGTTTGTAAAATCAATCTTCTCTCCTACTGTTTTAAGCTCGGCAGAAGTAAACTTCATCCTTTTAAGTCGGTCTAATTCGTTAGTAATAGACTTCTCAAAACCGATATTCAACACCACTTCATTATTTAATGTTTTTGAAAGGGCGCGTACTTCAGACAAACTATTTTTAAGCGCTTCAGAAGTATCTTTAAACTTTTCTTTAACATCTTCTGCCACTTGCATTTTTAAAATACTCAACTGCATATTGGCAAACGACAACAACTGTCCAACATTATCATGCAACTCCCATCCTATATTCTTAAGCGTCTGTTCTTGTATTTCGGTTTGTGCCTGTGCTATTTCTTCTTCAAAAGCTTGTTGTTGCTTTATTTTCTCCAATAACAATTTATTTTTTCTCTTTTGAAATACCACAAAAAAGATAATGACCAAAAGCGTTACGACTACTAAAACAGTAATCATATATGCTAATAAATAACGTTCTGAAGCGGTACTCGCTAATTGTTCTCTGGTTTGCACCATATTAAAGCAAAGGTAAAAGTTAAGTACATAAAAATATTGGCAAATAAATAAATTCCCCTTCTTAAAAAGATGAAATCCCAATCTCGATTTGGGTTTCCTACTTCATAGGTGAAATATATATCATAAAAATCTAAAGGAGTAATAATGAGCCACCAAACAAATATGGCGGCACTAATGTAAAAGTTGAGCGATCTATAAAAAGTTAATATATTATCACTTTGTAAAGTCTCAATAAAATATAATACGGCACATAAAAAAATAATTACCGCACCAAAAATACTTATTACTGGAAAAAAACTGTTAAAATACTTATCCCAATTTAAAGCAATGTATACTATCGAGAAAAACAAAAAACTATAACTAGAGTATTTAACTATATTTTTGAATGCTTTATTTTCTAATATTTTATGATAATAAAATCCGAAAAAAAGAATAGCTCCGATACCCCAAAACAAAGTTGACCACCAATGATTTTTCTCAAAAACTGAACCTATAAGAAAATCAAAAACTTTTCCTGGTGAAACATACCTTGTATAAAAGCTAAAAAAATCACATATAGTTAGATAAGCTAAAAAGTATATAAAATATTTAGCAGCTGTAAATTTGTACCTTTTATAAAGCAACAAACCTGTTACAGCTGCTAACGATTCCATTATTGTTGTTAACAAATAATAATTCTGTTTTATAAACTCTTCCACAAAAAGAATATACTAGTTGGGATATCCTCCGTTACCTCCACCTCCATTGTTGTTAGGGGGCGTAGGAATATCTCCTCCACCTTGAAAGGTAGTGAATGGGCTCATACTTGCCGCATCATACGACTTATGCCCAGTTGGTACCATAAACATGGTTGTTAAATCTCCCTTTTCCTCACCTGCATCTTTCCCGTAAACTCCCAAATAAAAACGAAGCCCTGTCATTTCGTAGCCCATATCTTCTGCTGCTTCTTTAGAAAACTCTATATAGTTTTCAATTTCGTCTAAAGACCAATGTGTCCAGCGGTAATCTTTTTCTTTTTTACCACCTGTCTGCGTTGTTACACAACTATCTACAGCTTGGCATCTGAATTTGTTCCAGTTTTCATTTAATTTTTTGGCATAGCTAGTGTCGATAAGTCCTTTAGGTTTTTTAACGTGCCCGTCGGCAGTCCTGAATCTTGTTTTCATAGCATCTACTTCAGGTCCCCTAGGACAAAAATAATACGTCAACACGGCTCCAATGATGAAGCCTAAAATGATGTAACTTAATTTCTTCATGTTTTGTTAGTTAAACGGTTAATAAATAGCTGACCAAAAATAAGAAAAAGATTTAATTCTGTAGTCCTTTTTCCTAATGGATAAATTAGGCAGGAAAACCTAGCATATCCCCCATGCCTACTGTAAATAACCAACAACCGTAAACGGCATGTTCTATGGATACTAACACTGTTGATTGTGTTCTGTTATAAGTTATCGCAAATAGCAAACCACCAAAAAAAGTGAGTATAATCACCAAACTATTTTTAAAAAATATATGCCCCAAAGCAAATATAACGGCATTTACGAATACAAATAGCGCTTCTTTTTTAAACAAACCCTTGTAGCGCTCGAAGAAAAAGGTTCGGTAAATGATCTCTTGTGGGTACACCGAAAAGAAACTATATATAAACAATATAAAGACCCAAAGCTTGGGTTTATTAAGTAATACATTAAAAAGCAATGTGCTATCGGTTAGCCAAACAAATAATGTAGTAAGTACAGCAATGATAACCAGTTTAAAAATTGTGAGCTTCCAAAATTTCTGCCATTTAAGGTTTGGGGCTATTTTAAAGACTTTTTTTTCAACCTTTAACAGAACATAAACAATATACAAGAACCCGAGTAGTCCAATACCCATTTTAATTCTTACAGAATAGTTTATAGCAAAACTAACAGGCAGTAAGATAAAAATGATTAAAAACTCAATACTCTTATATAGTCTTGTATCCATATTGAAACTCCTTATTACATATTAATTGCCGTAGTGTGTTTTACTTCGTTTATTACAAACATGCTATGGGTGCTTCCAATGTGATTGATGGTTGTTAACTTTTTAACCATAAATTCGCGAAAAGCACGCATGTCTTTTACCAAAACTTTTAATAGGTAGTCGTAATCACCACTAATATGATAACACTCCAATACTTCATTAATATCGGTTACTTCCTTTTCAAACTTCACTACGTAATCCTGACTGTGTTGAACTAATTTAATATGGCAAAATGCAACAAAAGCCTTATCAACCTGTTCTTTATTTACCAAAGCGACATACTTATCTATAAACCCCTCTCTTTCCAGTTTTTTGATCCGCTCATAAACAGCAGTTACAGAAAGATTTAATTTATTAGAAAGCTCTTTATTCGTTTGTTTACTATCCGTTTGCAAGTAATCTAGTAATTTCCTATCTATTTCATCAAACACCATAATTGAAAATTTTTCATCAAGATACATAAAAAACAGGCAAGATTCAGTATAAAAAACCACATTTAAACCATATTTAAGTTTTATTTTCTAAATAATTAACGATAGATTGTTTTTTAATCTATTAATACTCAATTTTGTTATATAAAAAACCTAAATCATTATGGCTTTTAAACCAGCAAACAATATACAAGATTTACAATATTTCGGTGAATTCGGAGGTGTAAACCCTTCTATTTCAGATTCTTCAACTTACACATTCTTATCCGCAAAAACCATGTTCGACACCTTTGAAGGTAATGCAGATGGCTGTTATTTATATTCGCGACATTCCTCACCTTCAAACTTATATCTAGGTGAAGCTTTAGCTGCTATGGAAGGTACCGAAACTGCAAATGTCTCAGCTTCAGGAATGGGTGCTATCACCCCTGTTTTATTACAGTTGTGTGGTGCTGGAGATCATATAGTTTCCAGTAGAACTATTTATGGTGGTACATATGCTTTTTTGAAAAACTTTGTGCCTCGATTAAACATTGAAACCTCGTTTGTTGATATTACAAATTTGGAGGCAGTAGAACATGCCATTACCGAAAACACAAAAGTATTATATTGCGAATCTGTTAGTAATCCACTTTTAGAAGTTGCAGATATAAAAGGGCTGGCAGATATTGCCAAAAGACACAACCTAAAGTTAGTGGTAGACAATACCTTTTCCCCACTATCGATATCTCCTGTAATACTAGGCGCAGATGTTGTTATTCACAGTTTAACAAAATTTATTAACGGTTCTAGCGATACCGTTGGTGGCGTTGTTTGCGGATCTCAAGAATTTATAAACGCGTTACGTAATGTAAATGATGGCGCTAGCATGCTACTAGGTTCTACAATGGATAGTGTTAGAGCAGCTTCTATATTAAAAAACCTAAGAACATTGCATATTAGAATGCAACAGCATAGCCATAATGCCATGTATCTCGCCGAAAAGTTTGAAGCTGATGGTTTAAAAACGGTTTATCCGGGATTAGAATCCCATCCATCACACAATCTCTTTAAAAGTATGATGAATGAAAAATATGGTTTCGGAGGTATGCTAACCATCGATGTGGGATCTTTAGATAAAGCCAACGAACTTATGGAAATGATGCAAGATAAAAACCTGGGCTATTTGGCAGTAAGCCTTGGGTTTTACAAAACACTTTTTAGTGCTCCCGGGAGCTCAACATCGTCTGAAATTCCAGAAGATGAACAAAAGGAAATGGGCTTAAGCGACGGATTAATCCGCTTTTCTATAGGGCTGGATGCAGATATCGAACGTACTTATAAAACCATGCGTACCTGTATGGAAACATTAAACATCCTTGATCCCAGAGAAGAAATAATAAAACCTAGTAAACTACAAAATGCTTAAAAACAACCTATTAAGCTTAGGTAGTATAAATTAAAAAGTTTAGTAATCATATGTATTTAGATCAGGATCAAGTTAAATCCCTTTAATACGCGTCCATAGGTCGGACATAACCGTTTCAAAGTTTTCAAACTCTGGCTCAAAAGGTTTAATATTCAATCGATTATTGTCCTTATAAAGCTTTAAGCTAAAAACAGAAGAATTAGGGTTGTTTTCGTCTAAAGTCGGATACCGTAAATCATTGTATTGATAGTTATTATCCTTCATCTTATAAATGCTATAATAATGATTACTAAACTTTGCTAGGTTTTTAATATCATCATATTGAGAAGGTTTTAAATCACGCTGTTTTGGCAGCACTCTAAAATTCAAAAACTTACTTTGCCTATCTAACAACGAATAGTTAGACACAAAGTATAAAGAATCCGTTTCAACAATTCCGTACCACAATACATTATTAAATATAGCTGGTTGTGTACTATACCGCTTAAAATTAATCTGACTTTCTGCCATCGATTTTCTAAATACGGCATCTATATAAAGCTTGTTCCCTATGGTAAACAACATATATGTAGAACTTATACCTAGACCCAATTTTAACCAAAGCTCCCTTCTATTCGATGTTCTGTTAATAAACATCAAAACGATCATGCAGATAAGGAACGGTAACGTATAAATGGGATCTACTACCGCAATATTATTAAAAGCAACACGGTAATTACTAAATGGCGTAAACAACTGCGTTCCATAGGGTGTAAAACAATCTAAAATTGGATGCGTAATCAAAGACCAAAAGTATAACCACATCCAATCCTTTGCAGTAGTAGTATGAATCCGTTTGCCGGAATTATATATTTTATGAGTGAGCCATCCTAAAAGAAATGTAGCAAGAACCGAAAATAAAATGGAATGCATAAAACCTCTATGAAACAGCATGGCGTCAATTTCGTTACCATAAAGTAAGCTGCCAACATAAACGTCTAAATCTGGAATTGTGCCACCAATAGCGCCGAATAAAAGCGCTTTGTTACCAATTTTCTTTCCAAGAACAGCTTCACCGCAAGCAGCCCCTAAGACAATTTGAGTTAATGAATCCATATACGCCGGTAAAAATACAATTTAAACGGCTTCATCAAAACGCCATCATCTTAACATTTTTTGTAAAGATTTATAGTAGTTTATTTTTTCAGTAATTCTAATTATATTTTCCTGAATGTTAATTTTGAACTCTAAAAGTTCTTCATAACTTTCTTTTTTCTGCTGTTTTGCGTAATCATTTTCTATCATATAGATATATTCCAGGGTTTTTAAGCTTCTGGATAGTGTCTGATTATATTTTTCTATTTTAGTTTTTACATGATTACGCGTTTCTACGTTATACTTCATTGCTATTAATCTGGTTGGTTGGTTAGTTTTATTTAAGTCAAAATCAGAGATTTAGATACAGATTAAGTGACAAACCCTATTTAGGGCGAGAGAATCACTATACTGTTGGATTTAGTGGTTTCAAAATAAAAAAAAATAACTGAAAAAAAAATCAAAATCTTAAATTGTAACATTTTGTTGTAGTAATAGAACCAAGAGTACTCCTGCTACATTAATTACGACACGACTTTTATTACAAAGTCACACCCAAATAGGCCATTCGTAATCCAGACAACACAAAAATTTAAAAATTGAAGTTTAACAATTTGCTAAAAAATAAGGATTATCGTAACATTACGTGACTAAAAAAAAATAGATGCAAGACGAAAACAATCTCTCTGAAATTAAAATCGACGATCAAAAAATAATTGACAACAAAGAATTAAGCATTTTGGAGGCTTTAATTCCTGTAATAGCATTGGTTGGTATGCTGGCATATAACATATATGTTTATGGCGATGATGCTTTAAGCGGAAGTAACCAGTTTATTTTACTCCTAGGTGCTGCCGTTGCTGCCATAGTTGGTTTTAAGAACAAAGTATCTTACAAACGAATGATTGAAGAAGTTTCTGAGAATGTAAAGTCGACCACCGGAGCGCTATTAATATTACTTATGGTAGGTTCTTTAGCAGGAACCTGGTTAATTAGTGGTATTATTCCAACCATGATCTATTATGGTCTACAAATATTAAACCCAACTATCTTTTTAGCAGCCTGTGTAATTATTTGTTCCATTATTTCTGTGGCAACTGGAAGCTCTTGGACTACTTCTGCTACTATTGGTATTGCTCTTGTTGGTATTGGTGAGGCCTTAGGTATATCGGTTGGAATGACAGCAGGAGCCGTATTATCTGGTGCCTATTTTGGTGATAAACTATCGCCACTTAGCGACACGACCAACCTTGCGCCGGCTATGGCAGGTGGGGAATTGTTCAGTCATATTAAATATATGTCATTAACTACAGTGCCAACCATACTAATAACACTTATCATTTTTATTATAATAGGTTTAAATCTAGATATAACCGGTACTCCACAAATAAATGATAAACTAACTGCTATTAAAGGAGCTTTTAACATAAGTCCATGGTTATTTATCGTTCCAGTATTAGTTATAGTTATGATTGTAAAGAAAACCCCGCCATTAATAGCTTTACTTGCAGGAGCTTTACTTGGTGGTGTAGCTGCTCTTATTGCACAACCAGACATTGTAGCAAAAATTGCTGGGGCAGAATCATTAACATTTCAATCGGCATATCAAGGCGTCATGAATGCTTTAACAGTAGACACTGCTGTTGAAACATCTAGCCCAGAATTGAACGATTTATTTACAGCTGGAGGTATGAAAGGTATGCTTGGAACCATCTGGCTAATCGTTTGTGCTATGGTATTTGGAGGAGTTATGGATGCTATAGGTGCCTTATCCAGAATCACCAAATCTTTATTAAATTTAGCAACAACTACATTTGGCCTATTTGCAAGTACGGTTGCTAGCTGTTTAGCCCTAAACCTGACAGCTTCCGATCAATATCTAGCTATTGTAGTTCCCGGAAAAATGTTTAAACAAGCTTATAAAGACAAAGGTCTCGCCCCCGAAAACTTAAGTAGAACACTCGAAGATTCCGGAACGGTAACATCTGTTCTTATTCCTTGGAATACTTGTGGGGCCTACCATTCTAAAGTTCTATTTGGTTATGCAGGAGCCACAGCATACATTCCGTACGTTTTCTTTAGTATTCTTAGTCCATTCGTTACCTTACTGTTTGCTGCCTTTTCAATTAAAATAAAACAGCTTACTGAAAAATAAATTTAAATTATTGTTTTTTGAATTACGAATAGACAAAATCTATTGACTAATAAATAATAAAAATTTCAATTCTTACAAAAATCACTATTCTGCTTTATATTTGTATTGTCGAAAATTAATAACAATTAAAATATAAAACACATGGCATTAGTAGGAAAAAAATTTCCAGATTTAAACGTTGACGCAATGAACGAAATGGGCGATACTTTTAAAGTAAACGTTCTTGAAGAAGCAGTTAACAACAAGAAAAAAGTAGTATTATTTTGGTATCCAAAAGATTTTACATTTGTATGTCCTACAGAATTACATGCATTTCAAGCAGCATTACCAGAATTTGAAAAACGCAATACCATTGTAATTGGCGCATCTTGCGATACACCAGAAGTTCATTTTGCATGGTTAAACACTTCTAAAGATAATGGTGGTATCGAAGGTGTTACCTACCCTATTCTTGCAGATAGCAACAGAAACCTATCAAGTGTTTTAGGTATACTGGATATTACTAATGAAACATACGACGAAGCAACAGAAACTGTACAAGTTGAAGGCGATAACGTAACGTACAGAGCCACTTACATTATAGACGAAGAAGGTACCGTACAACACGAAAGCATAAACAACATGCCTTTGGGTAGAAATGTACAAGAATATATTCGTCTTGTTGATGCATTAACCCATGTACAAGAAAAAGGAGAAGTATGTCCTGCAAACTGGGAAGAAGGTAAAGATGCCATGAATCCTAATGCTAAGGCTACAGCAGAGTATTTAGCTTCTCACTAAATAAATATCAATAGTCAAAATGCCAAATTCCTACGATTCCATCTCGGAATTTGGCGCTTGATCTATTGAAAATTCAATAAAAATATTATGCTACAAGAATTAGATCAAGATAATTTAACAGAAATAGTTTCTAACAACAACATCGTAGTTGTTCAATATTCTGCTACCTGGTGTGGTAATTGTAGAATTATGAAACCTAAATTCAAGAAATTAGCTTCAGAAAACGAAAACGTTTCTTTTGTTATTGCAGATGCAGAAAAATTTCCGGAATCCAGAAAATTAGCAACTGTTGACAATTTACCGACTTTTGCAACCTTTAAAGATGGCGTACTTTTAAATCAGGTTCAAACAAACAAGTTTGACGTTTTAAAAGAGTTAGTCGACGAAGTTATTTAAAACACATTATTTAAATGAAGTTACCAGTAATTAAACATCTTACACAGTTTATTGAAGACAATGACGAGGATTTTGTAATAGAAACCATCGAAACCCTTGAAGCATTAACAGAAGTTCCCTCTTTAAAAGATGAAGAATTAGATGTTATTGGTGAGCTTATTTCTAACATGTACGGCGCCATTGAAGTAAATAAAATGATAAAAGATGGTGTAGATAAGAAAGAAGCCCTGAACAGTTTTATGAAACGTGTTTTAGGATCTATTGATAAAACTTAGAAAAAGAAAAATTCCAATAATTTAAAACCGTCTAAATAGTGATTTTAGACGGTTTTATATTTTAAAGCTATAAAGAACTAAACAATAACTACTCATTACATTTCTGCAAGTCATCCGTTTTATAAATTAGCATTTTACAAGAGATCTATTATATAAAAATTGAATACTTTATCCGTAAACATAGATGAAGTGTTTTTTATTAAAACAATTTTTAAAATTTAGTAGGTAAAAGATTAAATATTTATATTTTTAAATTCAAATAAAAATTATAAAAAAATGGCAACAGTAACCCTAAAAGGAAATGCAATAGAAACGTCTGGAAACTTACCTGAAATTGGAAGTCCAGCTCCAGATTTTAAATTAACAGCAACCGATTTATCTACTAAAACGTTAAGCGACTTTAAAGGAGAAAAATTAGTTTTAAATATTTTCCCAAGTATCGATACTGGTACTTGTGCACAATCTGTTAGACAGTTTAACAAAGAAGCTAGTAACCTAGAAAACACTAAAGTTCTTTGTATTTCTCACGATTTACCATTTGCTCATGCACGCTTTTGTGGTGCGGAAGGATTGGAAAACGTTATTAGTTTATCTGATTATAAAGATGGAAGTTTTGGAAAAGATTACGGATTAAACTTTGTAACCGGTCCATTAGAAGCATTGCACTCAAGAAGTGTTGTAATCGTAGACGAAAACGGTATTGTAAAATACACAGAGCAAGTTCCGGAAACCGTTAACGAACCTAATTACAAAGCTGCTCTAGAAGCTTTACAGTAAATACTAGATCTTATTTAGTACATGACAAAACAAGACTCCTTTTTAGTAAATCGTTTAAAAAGTATAGGATATGCCTTTAAAGGAGCCTTGATACTTTTAAAAACCGAGGCAAGTATTAAAATTCAGTTTGCGATTGCCATCATTATAACAATAGCAGGCGTATATTATGATATTTCATCTACAGAATGGATGATTCAATTACTTTGTATCGGTATAATAATGAGTATTGAAGGCGTAAATACAGCCATAGAAGCGATTGCCGATTTTATTCATCCAGAGCACCATAACAAAATTGGTTTTATTAAAGATATTGCAGCAGGAGCCGTATTTATAGCTTCTATTTTTGCCATCATTATTGGTTTCATTATATACCTGCCAAAGATTTTTTAAAATACTATTACTTTAGGATAAACGTTAGTAATTTGTATTTTTGTTTAAACTAACAACGCATTAATGGCGAAGAGAAAAACTAAGACTAAAAAACCACCTACACAAAAAATTAAAAAACCAAGTTTTAAGCTATCAAACCAACAAAAATTGGTGTTTGGTAGTTTACTTGTTATTAGTGGTATTTGGTTGTGTATTGCCTTTGTTTCCTATTTCTTTACCGGAAAAGCAGACCAAAGTATTATAAATACGTTTCCTTCCAGAACCATAGAAACCCAAAATTGGGTAAGCCAGTTTGGTGCCTGGATTGGGGAATACCTTATTCAACGTGGTTTTGGTGTTGCTTCGTTTATATTCTCTGGACTAATATTTTTATCGGGAATATATGTGCTAATGAATCTTAATAAATCCAAATTAAGAAAGCATTGGTTTTGGGGTACTTTAATCATTATTTGGCTATCCGTTCTTTTTGGATTCTTCTGGAATAAAACGGCTATTCTTGGTGGTACAATTGGGTATGAAATTAATTCTTTCTTACAAGATTATATTGGTAAAATAGGAACATCTCTCCTACTCTTATTTGGTTTTATTACGTATTTAGCTATCCGTTTTAGAGTAACGTTCGAAAGTATAACAGCCCTTTTTAAATCTGCAAAAAAGGATCTTAAAAATGAAATTTCCGATTTAAAAGACGATTTGGTGGTGCCTTTAGATAACAACTTATCTGATGAAGCTGAAGCTATTAAGTCTGCTTACGAAATTTCTTTGCAAAATGATGAACCTACATTAAAAAAGGATGACAAACCTATAAAAGAAGTAGCCCCTCTGGAAGTTAAAGTAGCTCCAAAAGAAGCAGAAGAAGAACTCGATTTGGAAATGAAGGTTGAAGAAGTTTCAGAAGAACTTTCAGAAAAAAATAATTTAGCTAATAAATTGGTTGAGGATTTTGGACAATTCGACCCAACGTTAGAATTATCCAAATATCTGTTTCCACCGTTAGACCTTCTTAAAAAATACGATTCAGAAAGTATTACTATAAACCAAGAAGAGTTAGAAGATAATAAGAATAAAATTGTTGAAACCTTAAGCAACTATAAAATTGGTATTGCCAGTATTAAAGCGACTATAGGACCAACCGTTACTTTATACGAAATAGTTCCAGATGCTGGAATCCGTATTTCAAAAATTAAAAACCTAGAGGATGATATTGCTTTATCCCTATCGGCACTAGGTATTCGTATCATTGCTCCTATCCCAGGAAAAGGAACCATTGGTATAGAAGTACCAAATAAAAACTCAACAATAGTTTCTATGCGATCGGTAATTGCATCCAAAAAGTTCCAAACTTCAGAAATGCAACTTCCTATAGCTTTAGGAAAAACCATTAGCAACGAAACCTTTGTTGTCGACCTTGCCAAAATGCCTCACTTACTAATGGCTGGTGCTACGGGACAAGGTAAGTCGGTAGGTTTAAATGCCGTTTTAACATCATTACTATATAAAAAGCATCCGGCAGAAGTTAAGTTTATTCTTGTCGATCCTAAAAAAGTAGAGCTAACACTATTCAATAAAATTGAACGTCATTATTTAGCCAAATTACCAGATAGTGAAGAAGCTATAATAACAGACAACACCAAGGTAATCAATACATTAAACTCATTATGTATTGAAATGGACAACCGCTATGAGCTGCTTAAAAATGCTATGTGTAGAAACATTGCAGAATACAATACTAAGTTTAAGGCTCGCAAATTAAATCCTAATGACGGACATCAATTTTTGCCATACATTGTTTTGGTGGTTGATGAGTTTGCAGACTTAATCATGACTGCTGGAAAAGAAGTAGAAACACCCATAGCACGTTTAGCACAATTAGCCAGAGCTATCGGTATTCATTTAATCATAGCAACGCAACGTCCGTCTGTAAACGTAATAACAGGTATTATAAAAGCAAACTTCCCTGCCCGTATAGCATTTAGAGTAACTTCTAAAATCGATTCAAGAACCATTTTAGATGGCTCAGGAGCCGATCAATTAATTGGTCGCGGAGATATGTTATTTACCCAAGGGAACGATGTTATTCGTTTACAATGTGCTTTTGTAGATACACCAGAGGTTGAAAGAATTACTGATTACATAGGTGCTCAAAAGGCTTATCCAGATGCTTACCTTTTACCAGAATATGTTGGTGAAGAAAGTGGCACAAGTATTGATGTAGACATATCAGACAGAGACAAATTGTTTAAAGATGCTGCTGTTGTTATTGTTACAGCACAACAAGGTTCAGCTTCATTATTGCAACGAAAATTAAAACTAGGCTACAATAGAGCCGGTAGATTAATCGATCAATTAGAAGCAGCTGGAATAGTAGGGCCTTTTGAAGGCAGCAAGGCAAGACAAGTTTTAATTACCGACCTAATTGCCTTAGATCAACATTTAGAAAACGAGATATAACCTAATTTGAAGATGAGAAGAATTATTACATACCTTTTTATTGCATGTGCATTTAATGGCATAGCACAAAATAAAGCAAAAACATTACTAAACGAAGTTTCCCAAAAAGTAAAGAGCTATGAAAATATTTCCATAGACTTTAAATATACACTAGAAAACACGTCAGAAAATATAAAGCAAGAAACGCGCGGTGATGTTATCATGAAAGGCGAAAAATATAAGCTGAATATTCTTGGTGTTATTCGTCTTTTTAATGGTAAAACACTTTACACTATAAGCCCAGAAGATGAAGAAGTAACCATTTCTTCAGAAAGCAATAGCGAAGAGGATGCCATTACGCCAAGTAAAATGTTGTCTTTTTATGAAGATGGCTATATGTACGCTTTAGATATCGAACAAAATATAAAAGGCAGAAAAATACAATACATCAAGTTAACACCTATCGATTCAAATTCTGAAATAAAATATATTTTGCTAGGTATCGATTCACAAACCAAGCATGTATACAATTTGATTCAGCTTGGAAAAAACGGTACAAAAACTACATTAACTGTTAATTCTTTTAAAACTAATGAGCCTTTATCAAAAAGCTTATTTACCTTTGATGCCAATAAGTATACAGACTATTACATCAATAAATTAGATTAGGCAAACGCTTGTGAAACAGTTATTATTAAAATCTAAACAACTATTTTAAAAAGTTTTAATTCAAGAACGAGTTTATACTCGTTCTTTATATTTATAAATTAGCTCGTTAACCAAGTAACCAACAAACCTTAACCACGTAAAACATTTATGAAAATAAACTTAATCACTAGAAAGAATTATTACATAAATGTTATATTCTTGTATTAAGCGAGACCGAACCATGACTGTAAAAAAACAATAAGTTTGAGCAGATGAAAATACTAGATCGATACATACTAACCACATACCTTAAAACCTTTTTCAGCGTGTTTATAATACTCATGCTGATTTTTATTTTACAGACCATTTGGCTCTATATTAAAGAACTTGCTGGTAAGGACTTAGACATTGTGGTAATCGTTAAGTTTTTAGTTTATTTCATGCCTAAACTAATTCCGTTGGTATTACCTCTAACCATATTACTATCTTCCATTATGGTTTTTGGAGCATTTGCAGAGAATTACGAGTTTGCTGCCATGAAATCTACTGGTATCTCCTTGCAGCGTGCTATGTCTGGTCTTAGTATTTTTATAGTCGTATTAGGTATTATCACATTCTTCTTTTCCAATAATGTTATTCCGTGGGCAGAACTTAACTCCTATAACCTGCGCCGAAATATAGCGAAACTAAAACCAGCCATGCTATTAGCCGAAGGCCAGTTTAACGAGGTAGGTACTTATAATATAAAATTCGCAGACAAACACGGTGATAGAGATCAATATTTAACCGATATCACCATACATATTAAAGGAAACGATGGTAAAAAAAATGCCACAACTATAAAATCCAAAACAGGAGAACTTGCCAGTGAAAAGAATTCGAATGTTTTAAAACTTATATTGCTAGATGGTAATTATTATACAGACCTTAGTCCTAAAAAATCAAAGGATAGAGAAAAAAAGCCATTCGCAAAAAGTACTTTCGAAAAGTATATTATCAATATAGACCTCTCTAAGCTTAACAAAGTTGATTTTGATGAAAAATCGCAAACAGATAAATACAACATGTTAAGTGTAAATGGATTAAACAAAACCATTGATTCCCTTGCAGAAAAAAGACAATCCGATTTTCAAACATTTTCAAAAAATCTACATCTAAGATCTGGTGTTTCCAATGTTATTAAAACCAAAGCCGTTATAAAGGATTCTGTTTATACAGGAGCTATTTTGGACATCTTTAGTCCCGAAAAAAAAATAGAGTTGGTAGACCTTGCGGATAAATCAATAACAAGTGCTAAACAGATTATCATATCAAAACAAAAAACACGAAAAAACTCAAAAATCATGTTTAACAAGCATATTATTTCTTTACAAGAAAAATTTGCTTTAGGCTTTGCATGTATTATATTATTCTTTGTTGGTGCACCATTAGGAGCTTTAATTCGCAAAGGAGGTATTGGACTTCCTATGGTTATAGCTATATTGTTATTCTTATCCTATCACTTTATAGGTATTTTTGCCACTAACAGCGCAAAAAGTGGTAACCTTAACCCTATTTTAGCCAGTTGGTTCTCCACCCTTACCATGCTACCTCTTGGCATTATTTTAACCAAAAGAGCCACGGCAGACAGGGGTCTGTTTGAAAGTGAAGGGATTTTAACACCGTTAAAGAAACTGTTTAGAATAAAAAGTAATAAGCCAGATATCGCAAATGTTAATTTCGATACATCTTCTGAAGATTATAAGCTTCTTAATTCTTACGAAAACGACAAACTTATAGACATCCTTAAAAATTACAAACAATACGATTACGATGCAAGCTTTAAGGCGATGTCGCTATCTATATTGGAAAATAGAGGAGTTTCCAAACAAGAATTGAAAATTAGTAATAATTTTTCAAATCAAAAATATGAAGAAGCCGTTCGATTAACCTCTGCCTTTGAAGAAGATTCGAAATTAGCCTTTATTCTATACATAATCGGGGCAGTATTAGCCGTACCAGGCTTAATCCTAAAGAATAACACCTTCCCTACCTTAGGAACAACATTAGTAGCTATAGGAATTGTTTTTGGCGTAATTTACCTTATAGCATTAGTAAAATCATTCAACTACCAATCTAATTTTTATAAATTAATAGATAAAAGGTCTATTGGTAATGTTATTCTTTTTATTCTTATTGGTCTGCCTCTATATTTTATTTATTACCTACTCCAAAGAAAAAAGATTAAAGAAGATTTAAATCAAATAATTTAGATCAAAAATTTAACAATATCAATATCTTTGCATTATGATTTCAGATACCATGATACAAAAGACGACCACTAAATTCAAGCTAAACACCATACATGAAGCCATTGATGACATTAGAAATGGTAAAGTAATTATTGTTGTTGATGACGAAAACCGTGAAAATGAAGGTGACTTTGTTGCTGCTGCCGATATGGTAACACCACAAATGATAAACTTTATGGCCACGCATGGTAGAGGGCTTATATGTACACCTCTAACCGAAAACAGATGTAAGGAGCTTGAGCTTAATATGATGGTACGTAATAACACCGATCCTATGGAAACGGCTTTTACAGTATCTGTAGATTTAAGAGGCAATGGTGTTACAACAGGAATTTCAGCTAGCGATAGAGCAAAAACGATCAAAGCCTTAATAGACCCTAACATTAAACCTTTTGAGTTGGCGCGTCCAGGACATATTTTTCCTTTGGTTGCCAAAGAAGGTGGTGTTTTAAGAAGAACGGGGCATACAGAAGCCGCTATCGATTTTGCCAGATTGGCCGGGTTAAATCCAGCTGGTGTAATCGTAGAGATTATGAATGAAGATGGTACTATGGCACGCTTACCAGAGCTTATGGATGTTGCAAAAAAGCTCGATTTAAAAATTGTATCTATTGAAGATTTGGTAGCATACAGGATGCAACACGATTCTCTAATTGAGAAAAAAGAGGATTTTCAAATAGAAACTCGTTTTGGAAGTTTTAGGTTAAGAGCATATAACCAAACAACTAACAATCAAGTACATATAGCTTTAACCAAAGGACAATGGAAAGATGATGAGCAGGTACTCACCAGAATAAATTCGAAGTTAGTTAATAACGATATTTTAGGCACACTTACCAATGACATCGACAAAAAATTAGATGGCATGTTTAAAGTGATTAACGATGAAGGTAAAGGCGCCATATTATTTATTAACCAACAAATACAAAGCAGAAATATTTTAAAGCGTTTGAGTATTTTAAAAGAGAATCAGGTCGCTGGTCAATTAACTAAAGCTCCTCGAATTGAAATGGATTCCAGAGATTTTGGTATAGGTGCTCAAATACTTCACGATTTAAATATTCATAAATTAAGATTAATTTCTAACGCCGAAGAACATACCAAACGTGTTGGTTTAGTTGGTTATGGTTTAGAGATTGTTGATTATGTGAAATATTAAAAGTTTTATCATTCCTACCTGCACTTCGACTACGCTCAGTGACCAGGCAGGAATGATAATTAAGTTACTTATTCATTAAATACCCGATTTAATAATCTCGGCCATTTTACTCGCTCTTTCTTTTACTTCTGCTTCCGTCCACGATAGCTTTATTAAACAAGAAATGTTTCTACCAATATAATGATCAGACTGGGTGAATTCTTTTGTCTTTAAGTAGCTAAGTCCTTCTTTAATTTCTGAAGAAATTGGAAATAACGATTTCAAATTCGTTAAATGATCCCATTTTCTAATATAGTGCCAATTATTATCGTAATAATGAAAACAGGCATCTACTCCATTTTGTTTAAAAGCTTCCGACACTTTTCGAGCAGTTTCCAAATCTGGTAAAAAGAAATTCAAAAATGCACAACTCTCCTCCCCTCCTTCTGGTACAGTTCTAAAAGTTACCTCGGGAATTTCAGACAAAGCGTCTCTAAGTATTGAAAAATTCTTCTTTTGAATCTCTAAAAACTCCGGTAACCGCTTTATTTGTGCCAAACCTACGGCCGAATGTAATTCAGAAATTCTAAAATTATATCCTAAAAAAGGGTGTGTTTCTGCTCCTCTATCATTACCCACATGATCATGACCATGATCGCTATAATGATCTGCATTAGTATAATAGGTTTCATTATTTGTAATAACCGCACCACCTTCTCCACAGGTAATCGTTTTTACAAAATCAAAGGAAAAGCAACCAAGGTCTCCTACACTCCCTAGAGACTTACCTTTATAGCTTCCTCCTATGGCCTGGCAGGCATCTTCTACCAATAATAAATTGTGCTTATTACAAATAGCCTGTATAGCATCCATATGCCCCATGCTTCCACACATCTGTACAACCATGACAGCTTTTGTTTTTGGAGTAATCGCAGCTTCAACAGCCTTTGGATCTACTGCAAGCGTATCGTCAATATCGACTAAAACGGGAACTGCGCCTAGCATCATTATAGCTTCAAAACTCGCCACAAATGTAAACACTGGCATAATAACTTCGTCTCCAGCTCCAACGCCAGCAGAAGCCAATGCAACCGAAACGGCAGCTGTACCACTCGAAACTAGTTGTACGTGTTTTGTTTTAAACGACGCTTGTAAAGCTGTTTCAAGTTCTTTAGATTTCCAATGACCGTTGCGCATACCATCAAAACCATAGCGCATTAAAACACCGTTATCTAACACATCGTTAACTTCCTTTCGTTCTAATTCTCCAAATAATTCAAATCCTGGCATAAATAATATTTTGTTGTTTTTATAAAGCTGTCTAAATATGACTTCTTAAACAGCCCGTTTAGTTTATAATTCAATAATCGCGTCTTTAATTGGTTTTCTAACTTTTTCAAATTCAGAAAACATATCATCATCAGCCCTGTATCCTACAGGTAATAGCAATACAGATTTTAGTTTCATTGTATCCAATCCCAAAGCGGCATCAAATTTATCTGGTAAAAACCCTTCCATCGGGCATGAGTCTATACGCTCTACAGCACATACCGTCATTAAATTACCTAATGCAATATAAGCTTGGTTTTTAGACCATTGCTGACGTTCTTCTACAGACATTTTTTTCATATAATTAATAAGATCCAATCTATAGGGGTCTAAAATCTTTTCGGATGTTCCTCTAATAGATTTGATGTTATTGTAATACGTATTAACATCTTCCTCATGAATATTATCTTGTATACAGATTACAAATAAATGAGAAGCATCTAAAACCTGTTTCTGGTTAAATGCATGCTTAACCAATGGTGTTCTTAAGGCTTCATCCTCTACAACTATTAACTTGATAGTTTGAAGTCCGAAAGAAGTAGCCGTTAAATTAAAAGCTTCTTTTAAAGTGTTAAGCTTCTCGTTTGATAGTTTCTTATTGCTATCAAACTTTTTAGTAGCATAACGCCATTGTAATTGTTTTATAGTATCCATTTCATTTTAATATTACGCAAAAATAAGGTTTTGAGATTTTGTTTTTTAAAATTTTAAGGGATAAAATAATCTGGTTCGGATGACGTGAAAATTATTTTTTAAAAAGTTTGCATTTTATTTGAAAGAATTAAAAAAGGGTTCTATATTTGCACCCGCATTCAGGCAAATAGCTTGATGAGGCACTCAAGGAGAAATGGCAGAGTGGTCGAATGCGGCAGTCTTGAAAACTGTTGAGGGTCACACCTCCGGGGGTTCGAATCCCTCTTTCTCCGCAAAAACCCTTGTAATCGTACGATTACAAGGGTTTTGTTTTTTAGCTGACAGTATCATTGACAATTAACGGATCAAGACATTTTATGAAAACTACATGTCGTTTTAATAGGTAAGAATTGGGTTATTTCCTTTTAAACTTATCATATTAAAAGATATAAAGTCCCTACAAATAATATTGTCAAAAGAATTAGAAGAACAACTGGCATCCTTGGAATCTTTTCCAACACCCCAAAATCGCTTCTTACTTGAATTACTAGTAAAACAACATTCATACTGGATTGGTATATGAATGCAAATATAAGTTACAAATTGATTTTAAAAATTAGCCTTTAAAACAGAATCAAAGGAGTTTATTTATATAAACTTATCCAATGTTCGTTATTCTTTGAAAAGGTATATTCCCATTAAAACTGTAACGATATGTTGTATGCTCTTTTGCTACTTCCCCCCCGACCTGTTTTATTACCATTAACATCTTTTTATTAAAATCTCCAATACCATTAATCTCCAATATTGGGTACCTAGGGTATTCCTTTTGAATCATTTGGGCTGCTGCCATAATTAGTGCACCATCTAACCCTTTTCCTTGATGTTCTGGCACCACACCAAACACCAATCCCAACATTTTGTTATTTGTTTTTCTCCATTGGTGCCAAACAAATTTTAATTTGCCTATAATACCTAACTTTCCGTTTACATATTTTAAAACCTGATTCACCTCGGGGATGTTAATATAAAAAGCAACCGGGGCTTTTTTAAAATATGCAAACCAAATAATCTTTTCATCTATTATGGGGCGTAACTCTGCTATAATAGCACGTCCCTGCTCTAAAGATAACTCTGCCACTCCCTCATGGTTTACCCAAGCCTTATTATAAATATGCACAATATCTTCGGTATACTTATCTATATGTTTTAGGTTCATATGCTCAAAATGATAGTTTTTATCCTTACTAAATATATCAGATTTGTACTTAATTCTGTGATGTAAAGGGTCTGCAGTATTTCGTATAAAAGTATAATGCTTAAAGTACGTTTCAAAACCATAGTTTTCAAACAAATCCTTATAGTATGATAAATGATAATTACATCTGTAATTAGGTTCTAATTCAAATCCTTTGGTTAACAAACCCCACCATTTATCCCGATCTCCAAAATTTATGGGGCCATCCATGGCTTCCATACCTTTATTCTTCAACCATTCCTTAGAAGCATCTAAAAGCATGTTAGCAGCTTCTTGATTATTTATACATTCAAAAAAGCCAATCCCTCCTACTGGTGCTTCTCCATTTTTATATGCAATTCGGTAGTCTATAAAAGCGGCTATTCTGCCCACACACATACCATTATCCATTAAAATCCATCGAGTACAAACACCATTTTTAAAATTCTGGTTAACCTTTTCATTAAACACATCTTCAATATCCTTGTCTAAAGGCCGAATCCATGCCCTTTCTTCTTTATATAACCAAGTATGTAATTTAACAAACTCTTTTGCCTCCTTTGACGTTTTAACCTCAATTAACTTCATAACACACTTATTTTATTACGCATAGAATTGTTTTAAAAATTTTAATATCATGATTTAAAAGTAAATGATCCTCGGGGCAAACGCACGAGGCATTCAATTGAAAATATTATTTATAAATTCCGAAGCAAGCTTCGTGGTATTAAACTTAAGATCCCGCCAGATACTGAAACAAGTTCAGCACAGGAAGCGGGATTAGTTCTACTTACTATTTTGAATGCTTTGCTTCGCAACTTTTCAAAATAGAGTTTCACTAATAAAAAATGATTAAATATGTTACTATCGTTTTGGAACATTATACCAAAAACAGCATCCTTTTTTTTTGACCCAAAAATGATAATTACAAAGGCAGTAATTGTGGTTACTTTTTAAAACCATACCACATGTAGGAAAGCAACTTGAATTCAAAAAACAAAAGAATACGTTTTAATTCTTTAGGCTAAACTAAATATTTTAACTAATTAAAAATGAAAAAACTTAAAACAATACAAAAAAATTCTGGTCGTTGGCAACACTAACAATAAAATAGCTCGCAATGCTTTCGAAAATAATGCTGTAAAGCACTTTGCAAAACATGAGGTAATTGCAAAAGCTTCTTTAATTGAAAATAAACATAAATCCTTCTAATACAATTATTTATACGTTTAAAATAAATTTTATTTAACACTTTTGTATTGTTATTTAAAAAGTATAGCAATACCAAACATAGAGTAATCTTGATAGAACCACTTTCCTTCTAAGTTCAATATCCAGGTAATTTTACTATACTAAAAAAACAAACACGTTGCATACACGATTCAGCATTAGGATACCCCACTAATGCAGGGCAAACCTCTAATTGAAAGCGTTGTTATTTCAATAATAATGTACTACGCCTGCTTGTCAAAATGAATTACCAGTAGCAATATTAAATGCAAAGACATTTAAGAACCCTGTTCAGAATAAACCAGTTTCTCAATGAAAAAAGGTTTATCGAAAGGAACTACAACTAGTAATACATAAATCTTGTGCATTAATTAAAGAGACACAGGATGAATCAAACTCAAAAAAAGTAGAACTAAACACTTCTAATTTTGAGCTAGAAAGAGTATGCTGTAAACTAACCACAAAAAAGAAAAGAGAAATTAAGAATAGCTATAACCTATTCTTAAAACCTAATAAACATACACATTCAAGAAGATAGCCATGTGCTATAACGCCCCCTTCTTTATGGTTATAGTGAATGTTTTCTCGAAAATAGAAAACAACAAACCGCAATATATAAACACATAACACGATCATGAAATCAACCAACAAAAAGAAAAGAAATTGGGGCATCACTTTCTTTAAGAAAAACAATCGCAAACTTTACCTCATTATCATATTAGCATCACTTTCTATAGCGTTTAGATCATTTATACAAGTTTACGATGGCACCGCAGGCCCAGAAATGACAACCCAAACCTGGCCGGCGGGAACATTTTTAGCCAACTTCCCAGAAGGAGACAGAATTAGCACCTACCACCGTAACTATTTTTTTATGAATGGTCAGGCAGGAACCAGTGTTTGGGATATTTCCAATCCCACAGCACCAAAAAGAATACAATTTAGTAATGCAGCAAATAACGGTCATCGGTGGTGGAAACTGGAAGGCGATTTATTCTACAGGGAATATTCGGTACCAGAAGTTCAAGGAACCGGATATAAATACCTCGATATTTCCAATGTGCTGGACAGAAAACCTGTAACCGCCTCAAGTATTTTATACAACGTAAACGATGGTCAGTCAAACTATGACAATCTGGAAACATTTCCACACACTATAGACGGCAGCCGGGTTTTTGACATGAGAACTGGAGTACAGGTAGACGACATCCCCACTACTGTAGCTCTCCCAGACATTGTAGTACGCATTGGAAACTATGTTTTTTATGCCCCCCAAACCGGAGCCATTAGCGTATTTGATTTCGGAGATCCATTAAATATTAAATTCTTGGGATCGTTTGGTGGTAATGTACCACACGAGCAATATAGCACAGCAATCCAGTTATGGAGAAACCATCTTGTCTTTATGAGTGGTAACCAAGGCCCTGATGCTTTGGTAGGTTTCAATATTAGCGACCCCACCAATGTAACCAAAAGCTTTAGTTTACATTCCGATCAAATTACTTTAGGAAGGTATATGATTTTTCAGGATGAATACGGATTCTCCGGACGATTTGACCGCGGCGTAAAGTTTAATTTTGAAACGATGCAGATCGCACAGGAATTTATACCGCCGTCTAGTGATGAAACGGTTCAGTTTATAGACAACCAATGGATGCCAATCGGCCATATTCTCGTTGCTAGCGGAGATGACAAAACCTCTATTTTCACACATCAAGACGGGTTAGACATAAAACCGCCAACAGTGGGGCATCATTTTCCAGTATCGGGAGCAATAAATCAGCCACAAACCACCACATTAGGTTTTGTGATCAACGAAACCCTTAATGATTTAACTGTAAACGACCAAACCATACAAGTAAGTCCATTAGGAGGCGCTCCTATCCAAGGCGATGTAACCACAACCTCCTATCAAGTTGTTAATTATGCTCCAAAACAAGCCTTGTTGCCAAACACCACATACGAAGTAAAATTTGTTGAGGGCGGTATAAAAGATGCCGTAGGAAACGGTATGGAAGAATACATCTTTTATTTTACTACAGGAGGTGATACCACAAATCAATCTCCACAAATTACAGGGATTAATTTAAGCACCCCTTCCCCTATTACCATAAGTACCGGAGTAAATTTTACTGCCAATGCTACAGACGCCGATGGAAACACACTGACCTATAGATGGGATTTTGGAGATGGTTCTCCAAAAACAGGATGGATCGGCAATACAACATCCCATACCTACACCGAAGCCGGGAATTATTTAGTTCAGGTACAGGTATCAGATAATAATGGAGGGTTTATAGTCGGATCACAATCTATAGTTGTTGTACCAAATTTACCTGTAAACTTACCTACGCAATCCGGGCCTATAACTGTAGATGCCACGAATAGAATTGTTTGGTCCGTTAATCCGGACAATAATACTGTAGCCCGAGTTAATGCAGATAACCTAACAAAAATCAACGAAGTAGCTGTTGGAAAAGACCCGGTAAATGTGGCTTTAGATGGTACGGGAAAAGCATGGATTACCTGTAGAGACTCCGATGAAGTCTACATTCTTAATACAAACGGTTCATTTCAAACCAAAATAGTTTTACCCAAAGGATCTCGCCCTTATGGTATCGTTTTCACTCCAGATGGCACGAGAGGCTTTATATCTGCCTTCGGATCGGGTAAACTTATAGAAGTTTCTCCTTCTACAAATACAATAACCAACACTATCGATATTGGCCCAACACCAAGAGCTCTGGCAGTTACCAGCGATGGATCAAAATTGTTTGTAACCCGATTCATTTCACCAGATCTAGAAGGACAGGTTTGGGAAATCAACCTAAATACATTCGCACTTACTAAAACCATTCCACTAGCCCTGGATAATTTTACAGTAGATAACGGAAATGCGGGCAGAGGCTTACCAAATTATGTGGCAGGAATAGCCATTAACCCAGATAACTCATCAGCCTGGTCTGTAGCCAAAAAAGATAATATTCTTAGGGGACTTGCCAGAGATGGAAAACCTATGACTTTTGATAACGCTGTTCGTACGGCAATCTCTCCAATAAATCTAACAACAAGCACAGAGGAACTTACAAAGCGATTGGATATTGATAATCACGGACAACCTTCCTCGGCTTTGTATACCCCAACTGGCAACTACCTTTTCATCACCATGCAAGGCAATAACAGAATTGTTGTAATCGACCCTAAAAAGGGATTAGAACTCTTAAAAAAAGATGTAGGCAAAGCACCTCAGGGCATAGCGATAGATCCAACCACCAATAGGGTTTTTGTAAAAAACTTTATGAGTAGAAACGTGACTGTTTTTGATGCTTCGGAAATGATTACAACAGGAAGTACCACCTTGACCGAATTAGCTACTATTAGTACAGTTAGCAGTGAAACATTAAGCCCTGTAGTACTTAAAGGGAAACAAATATTTTATGACGCTGCCGATTTAAGAATGGGAACCGATGGTTACATTAGCTGTGTTAGTTGCCATAGCGACGGTACTCAGGACGGACGGACATGGGATTTCACAGACCGTGGTGAAGGATTACGAAATACCATTTCCTTAGTTGGTAGAGCTGGTACAGGACATGGAAGGGTGCATTGGAGTGCAAATTTTGATGAAATTCAGGATTTTGAAAATGATATCCGTTTCCACTTCAAAGGTCAAGGATTTATGACCGATGCCAACTTTAATGCTGGCACTACAGGGCTTCCTCTTGGAGATCCTAAAACGGGTAAATCTGCCGATTTAGATGCCCTAGTCGCCTATGTAGAATCCTTGAATGCTTTCGATCCAAGCCCATATCGAAATACCAATGGTAGCCTAACTGCGGATGGAGCTGCAGGAAAAGCTATATTCGAAAACTTAAAATGCCATACGTGTCATTCTGGTTCCGATTTTACCGATAGCAGTACAGGTAAAATGCACGATGTAGGAACCATTAACAATAATAGCGGCCAACGCTTAGGCAAAAACCTATTAGCGTTGGATGTACCAACCTTAAAAGATGTTTGGGCTACAGCCCCATACTTGCATAACGGAGCTGCTAAAACCTTAACCGAAGTGTTTACAACTTACAACACCAACAATAGTCATGGCGCAACATCTACATTAAGCACAACCGAAATGGCTCAATTAGAAGCCTATCTTAAACAAATTGATGGATCGGAATCGGCACTAGCAACACAACAAATATTAAAAATAGCCAGTCCAATTGACGGAACAAACATCGACAAAGCCGATCCTATAAAACTAAGTGTTGAAACAAATTTAACTGGGGTTACAAAAATTGAATACTATGTAGACAATACCCTAATTGAGGCAGTAACTACAGCACCATTTGAATCTTTATGGACTCCAATAATTTGGAAGACATATACCATTTCTGCTAAGGTATTTTATAATAATGGTCATACTGCCTCAATAACCCCAGATATAAAAGTAAAGTATAAGAATACTATAGAAGTTATGTTTGTTGTAGGCGATAAGAATAACTTAACCCTAGAAGATCAAAAAATAAAATCGAGGTTAGAACAACTGTTCGGTTTCCAAATAACGTTGTTCTCTGATGAAGAATCCACAAGCCCACAATCTGCCAACCCATTTGATATGGCATTAATATCTTCTACCGTAGATCCCAGAGAATTAGGGAATGATTTAGAAGCTGCCAAAGTGCCACTAATGACCTGGAATCCGTTTATGTATGGTAAACTAAAAATGACAACGGGAGGATTAAACACCGGATACGGATTTACACAAAATGGATTTTCCACAATTACCGTTTCAAACCCTACACATCCTATGGCGGCAAGTGTGGGTGCCAGTACAGCTTTGTATTCCATAACACAAGCTCTGCCATTTGGGAAACCAACAACAGAAGCCATTGTTATAGCCAAGGCCGGAACGCAACCCATTCTTTTTGGCTATGAAGCAAGTATTGCTATTACTTCAAGACGCGTGGCTTTCCCTCTAAGAGATCAGTTTATGCATCTGCTTACTGCTGATGGACTCAAAATGTTTGACGCCGCCGTATTATGGACGCTTCATGGTGGAGATGCTACTACCCCTATTGCTCCATTACCGGATGTTTATTTTGAATCTCCTGTAGATGGTCAAATGGTAAATACACCGCTAAATATCAAGTTTAAAACCGAAGGCTGGAGCATTCCCTCTCAACAATACAAACTCAGGTTCAGAATTAATGGTGGAGACAGAGGTTTGGTAACCAGCAATACTGAATTTACAGATCCGACAAATTTACCTGAAGGCCTACACAAATTAAGCCTGCAGATGGAACGTAGCGATAATTCACTTACCGCTTTGGGTGATACCATAACCGTTAATGTTACAAACAATCCTTTACCAGTAGGCCCAACAGTTACAATAGAAACACCTACTAATGGTGGGGTAATTGGCCCGAACTTCGATATCAAGTTTTCAACCTTCAACTGGGATATTACCCCTGGAGGTCGCCACGTAAAATATTTTATCGATACTATAGAACAAGGTTCAGTTTTTGCAACAACCCCGATTCCTGTAAGCAATCTTGCAGAAGGACTACATACCCTTAAATTCGTTTTAGTTGAAGCCAATGGAACCCTAGTAGGAAACCCAACAGAGATTACCTTTACTGTAGATCCAAGGTTTGGCAATTTACCAAATACAGATTTTAGTGTTGAATACCGTGATGATAGCTCTGGTAACTCCACACAAGAACTAAAACCCTTTTTCAATATTGTTAGTGAATCTGCGCAAAACCTGCCACTTAGCGACTTTAAGATCCGATATTGGTTTACGCCCGAACATACAGTCCCCATGGCTTTTAACGTCGATTATTCTCCAATTTCAAATATAACAGGAGCTTTTGGTACATCAGGCACGCAAAATTACCTTGAAATAAGCTTTGCAGCCTCATCAGGTAACTTAAATGCTAATAGTAAAGCTGGACCAATACAAACCAGACTACATCACTCCGGGTATCAAACTCACAATCAAAATAATGACTACTCATACGATGCTGGTAAAACATCATTTCAGCCCCATGCTTTAGTAACACTGTATCAAAATGGTATTCTGGTTTGGGGCTTAGAGCCTGTAGGAGCTATAGCTAGTAGCAGTAAACAATCTAAAATTCCTAACTTAGAAAATGACATAGCTACGGGTATTGGTAATCCTGACCATGTCTACTTAAACATGCAAACATTCCCTAATCCTGTTACGCATCATTTAACACTGCAAGGCAACAAAAATCTTAAAGGTGCCATGATTACTATCATGAACCTTTCAGGAAAAGTGATCCATATGCAAAACGTTAAGCAATCAGGAACACGAGCATACGTAGATATGAACGCTATGATTCCGGGAATATATTTCGTTAAAATTAAACACGACAAGAACGTTCTTATTAAAAAAATAGTCAAATAACACTATTGTGTATCAACATAAAAAGGTCTCAAAAGTTCTTGGGTTGTCATTTTGAGTACTTCAGCTATGCTCAGTATAAACTAAAGTCGAAAAACCTCAATACTCTAATAAACAGATGTTTATTTTTTGAAAGATTCTTCACTTTAGCCTGTCTTGAGTGACAGTCGAAAGGTTCTGAATGACACCTTTGAGACCTTAGTTTTTATATTTTAATAACTAAATGTCTGCCTGAGAATCCTACGGTGTACCCACAAATATGGCTGCATATTAAATAATAATTTTACAAGGATAGACACTAATTTCACGAATTATCACAAATGGCTCTAAACACAAATTATTTAACAATAAACAAACAATGTTTACTCATTAATAAATTAAAGTACAGAAATATAATAGAATTAAATCGGGTTTGGATTATAAAAACAGACTGAAAGTCTGATTCGTGATTATGAATAGTATAGAGAACTATACATCATATTGAGGTTTTACTCGTGTAAATCTGTGTAATTTGTGGCTTGATTAAAAAGATGTGGGTACACCGTAGCTGAGAATCGAAGCAAAGAGGATTTATCGAATATACAAAATAACGTCAATAGTAAAAGAATACTCTACGATACCATACATCATTGATAAAATCAAGAAATCAATTTATTTAAATGCCTTTCTGTTTTCATTTCTAAAGTAACTAACTCACCTTTATAAAATACACTGTTAAGTATCCAGGGAATAGGCAGTTTATGGGCATCGTCTTTACTTTTTATATGATTTATTTCTAGCGGAATATTCTTTTCTTTGGCATATTTCCTTAGCATATTATTTGTATAAAAATCTGTAAAAGGACACGTGTTCGAATAGTAAGCAGTAATCCCTTCATTATTAGGACAAGTGCCTTTTTTAGCACTATCCATTATTTGAGGAAATGTAGAATCAGGATTAATTTTTAATCCCCAAAGTTTAAAATATGGAGGGGCTTCATCAATGATTTCAAACCCCTGACATTTTAAAAAAATTGGATCCGTCATAAAAGGTCGTTTCTTATCACTGGAAATGGCAACAATACCGTCCATTCCTTGAGCCTTGGCATCTTCTTTACATTGTTCTAACAATTTCTTTCCGTTTCCTTTTCCTTTAAATTGTCCGGATACCCAGAAACAATTAATTACCATATAGTTTTCACCAACTAATGGCAACCAGGAATTTTCAATGGGTACATATTCAATAAAGACCTTCCCTCTAACATTCAACTTCTTAAAGGTATAGCCATTCTTAAACTCAGTTTTTAGCCAATCCTTCTTCTTTTGATAACCGTCTTGACTTTTTTTATCACTTATTGCACAACAAATATGCTCATCTTCTATGTTCTTATCGTTTAACTTAACAATATCCATATTTATTGAATTTTAAGTGGAGTCGGTGGGTATTCTTTATTTTCATGGGGCTTAAGAAAGTGAATCACAAATTATATATAAGCTATACTTTTGGGATTCTTAAATGGTGGTTGATATAATGATACACATCCAAATTTAAAGAGATAATGCTATAAAAAGAATGATTTTTATCATACTTAATGTACAATAGTATTGAAAAAACTTTCCTAGAAAGGATTAATTAATTGAATTGAAAGACAGAATAATATGAATAACCACATAAAAATTATATAGCTAAAATGGTGACATGCTACAGTTATAAATGAATACATAGTACATTTTACATTCATTTTAAGATTCAGCTACATTTTTAAGCAAACAATGCTTATATTTGTAGCAATATGAAAACCATATCAAAAAACATTCGGCATTTAAGACAGCTAAAAGGACTTACCCAGGAAGCCTTAGCAGACAATCTACAAGTACCCCGATCTCGTATAAGCTCTTATGAAGAAGGGCGCTCTGCCCCTACCATTGAGATGCTTATTTTAATTTCAGATTATTTTAAATTACCTATTGATATTTTATTACGCAACGACCTCACAAAGGCTACAGACACCTCTTTTATTGAAGTTGGGAACCAACGTGTATTATTTCCCATTACGGTAGATAATGATAATAATAACCTAATAGAAGTGGTTCCTATAAAAGCATCTGCCGGGTATTTAGCGGGTTACGACGACCCTGAATATATTGAACAGTTAGAAAAAATAAAACTCCCATTTCTACCCACAGGAAAACACAGGGCGTTTCCCATAAAAGGAGACTCCATGTTACCCATGAAAAGTGGTTCCTATGTTGTAGGTCGTTTTATTGAAGACAGAAATGACATTAAAAGCGGAAGAACCTATGTACTCGTAACGCTTAACGACGGTATGGTTTATAAAAGAGTAATAAATAATATAGAACTTAATAATTCGCTACTCTTAATATCTGATAATAAAATGTATCACGATTACAGTGTTCCTATAAACGAGGTCCTAGAAATCTGGGAATTTACCTGTAGTATCAATACCCAGGAGTATGATGAACACGAACTTAAAATAAGTAGTATCATCAATATGTTTAATAATTTAGGGGTTGAACTAAAAGTTTTAGAAAAACGGCAATAATGTACACCATAATAGATGTTGAAACTACAGGCGAAGGCAATAAAATTACAGAAATCTCTATCTTTAAATATGATGGCTCCCAAATTATTGATGAATTTACATCCTTAGTTAACCCAGAAATTTATATACCAGTTTATATAACAACTTTAACTGGTATTGATAATGCCATGGTGGCTAAGGCTCCAACATTCTCTGAAATAGCTGAGGATATTTTAGCTATTACAGAAGGTGCTATTTTTGTTGCACATAGTGTAAATTTTGATTACAACGTGATCCGCAATGAATTTAAAGCGATAGACATTGATTTTAGAAGAAAAAAACTATGTACCGTTCGACTCTCCAGAAAATTAATTCCCGGACATAAATCCTATAGCTTAGGAAAAATTTGCAAAGCTCTGGAAATCGATATAAAAGACAGACACAGAGCAAGAGGTGATGCCGAAGCCACCGTTGTACTTTTTGAAAAGTTATTAGGTACCGAAGGTTCTGAAGCGGTATTTCAAGACTTTCTTAAAAAATCCTCAAAGGAAGCTACCTTACCTCCTCATTTGCCAGGCACCGTATTTAATGCGATTCCCAATAGCCCAGGTATTTACTATTTTAAAAACAAGAAGGGAAAAGTTATCTATGTTGGTAAGGCAAAGGACTTAAAGAAAAGGGTTTTAGGTCATTTTTATAACAAAACAGAAAAGGAGCTTAATCTATGTCGTGAAACGGTGGATATTGACTTCGAGTTATCCGGTAGCGAGCTCATTGCCCTTCTTATGGAAGATGCCGCCATAAAGCAACACTTTCCTGAATTTAATCAGGCTTCTAAAAGAAATCCAAAAGCCTTTGCTATTTTTAGTTATGAAGACAGAAAAGGTATTATTCATTTAGCATACAATACGTTAAAAGCAACTCCTAACCCACTACTTACTTTATACAGCATTACAGATTGCAGACAGTTTTTAGAGCGCCTATGCTCACAATTCGAATTGTGCCCTAAATATTGTCACTTGCAAGAAGGTGTCTCCCAATGCTCACATTTCAAGATTAAGAACTGTCATGGTATTTGTATTGAAAACGAATCTGTAAAAGGATACAATGGTCGTGTAAAAAATGCTATAACACATGCTGTAGAAAGTACTAAAAATGCTGTTATTAAATCAAAAGGAAGACATCAAGAAGAAAACGGATTTATACTTATTAAAAATGGCCTATACTTAGGCTATGGGTTCATAGACAACTCTGAACAAATTACCACAACAGAAGATTTAGAAAACTATTTGACTCCTCAAAAGGATAATGTTGATGTACAGAAGATTTTGCGTGCGGCTATAAACAAGAATCCGCGAATTGTTAAGAATTTTGACTAATACATAGACTTTTAATTATGGTTCTTCTTTCAATTCAATGAACAGAAAATAGGGTTTAGCTTCTTAGTTACACCTTTAAAAATAAAGTGATTATAAAACAAAAATAACATCAATGACAATACAGGATTAAAACTCACAAAAAATCCAGTAAGTCATAAATAATAACTGCTTTAGTTACTTGCAGACAAATAACATCTCCCAATTATTCAAAATTGTCCAAAAATGACAAATTATTCAAACCCGCTATGGGTAATTTCGTAGCCATAAAACCATACGAATGAAAAATAGAATTATAGGAATAGATGTTGCTAGATCATTAGCTGTAATAGGCATGATTATAGTTCATTTCAAAATTGTTTTTGGAGATCAGGGTAATGCTTGGATAAAAGCATTTGCCAATTTTTTTGATGGAAAAGCTGCAGCCACATTTGTTGTTTTGGCAGGTGTTGGATTGGCATTAATGACAAACTCATCTGTAAAAACACAAAATCTTGAAAAACTAAGATTAATTCGAATCCGAATAATAAAAAGAGCCATTTTTCTTTTTCTTATCGGGTTATCCTATTTGTGGATATGGCCTGCCGATATATTACATTCTTACGGGGTATATTTACTCTTAACCCTATTCTTTATAAACAAAAAGGCGACTCCTATTCTAATCGCTGTAATTGCGATTATTGCAATATTTCCTTTATTGCTTTTAATATGGGATTACGATAATGGATGGGATTTTACAACATTATACTATGACAACTTTTGGACCGTAAAAGGCTTTCTAAGAAATCTATTCTATAACGGCTATAATCCTGTATTCCCTTGGGTAGCTTTTATGCTATTTGGGCTATGGTATGGCAGACAAAATTTAAATGACGAAAAATTTGTAAAAAAATCATTTTGGATAGGTTTGAGTGCCTTTATTTTTATTCAATTGTTTTCCAATGGAATGGTTCAATATCTTTCAAATAGTAATAACATCGCTTTTGAAGAAATTAACTCCATTTTTGGAACTGAACCTATGCCACCTTTGCCCATATTTATGATGAACGGTTTATCTATTGCGGTCACGACTATATCAGGATGTATTTTAATGTGTAGAAACACATCCAATATAATAATAGATGGATTATATAAAACCGGACGGTTAGCGCTTACATTTTACGTTGCTCATGTCGTTATTGGAATAGGTTTTATGGAAGAATTGGGCTCTGAAAACTTTGGAAACTACTCCATAGAATTCTCTGTGTTATATGCTTTTGCTTTTAGTTTCTTCTGCGCTTGTTTTGCATGGGTTTGGTTTAAGTATAAAGATGCTGGGCCATTGGAATGGGTTATGCGGAAGTTGACGGACTAAAAATAATTTAAATTAACAGAATATAAAGTTTTCTAGTTCCTTATTATTAATTCTGAATCCCCAATTATTGCATTAGGTAAATGCTTAAGCTTTATTTTGTTATTAAAATCAAAATAGGGAAAAAGTATA
Source organism: Flavivirga eckloniae (assembly GCF_002886045.1). Lineage (NCBI taxonomy): Bacteria > Pseudomonadati > Bacteroidota > Flavobacteriia > Flavobacteriales > Flavobacteriaceae > Flavivirga > Flavivirga eckloniae. The sequence goes on from NZ_CP025791.1 coordinate 467,677, forward strand.
CGCAATTTACTCAAAGCAGTACTCTTATCTATAGGTTTATTAGCAATAAGCTTTCTTATACTTGGTATGCTTAAAAGATCTTCTAGCTTAATTATTTTATCATAGTAGGCTATATCTTTATTTCGCTCAAGCAATTCTCCTAAAGTTGTATTTATATCCTTTTTTTCTTTGTAGATATAATCTCTTTGGTACGGTTTGCCTCTAGGGTCACCTTTAGGGGCTTTCAGGTTCTTTATGTTAAGAACCCAATCCTCATCAATATCTTCTATGCCATTGATTTTTTTGTTGGAAGTCATTCTTTTAACCCCCATTGGATCATAAGCATATTGAGCTCTATATGCCCATACTTCATCGGGGATATCAAGAGCTGTTGGTAATTTTGTATTTTTTACAAAGACAATATACCCTGCGTAAAATTGATAAGCATGAGTAGCTTCATGGATAAAACTATAAGTTTGCCCGCTTATATAGTTTATTAATACAGTATCATTTTTATAATCATATGTTAAATTACCACTTAATGCGTTAATAGGTAATTCGTTCAACTTAAATATATCAGTGGATGATTCAAGTGCTTTTAAATTTCGAGATATTAAATTTAAACAGTCTTTTCTTACACTTAAATCATTAATCCTATATTCTATTTTTTTTATCTTATTTGTCCTTTTTTTGTTTGATGAACCAAGCGATTTTATTTTTTCAAGTCTACGTTCTAATCTACCTTTTTTCTTGATAACTCTAGAATATTCATTTTGAATTTTCTTTTTATGTGAATTATACTTTTCTATACTACCTCTTTCAATTACATCCCCGCTTTTAATTATTGAGTAATAATTTTTGGTCTCCAAATCTTTTTTATCAAATATCTCAAAAGCCATTATATCAAAATTCTCTCTTAACTCTTCTTTTTCAATTGTTTTTAATAAAAAACCTATTCCTATAATAGCTATTAATAAACTAAACACTGTTAGAATTTTCTGGTATATTTCTTTAATTTTTCTAAATGTCATATAATTTGTAATATTAACCACTGGCATAAACATCTCAAGTGGACTAGTTAGACTTGGTTCCATGAAATAAATAGAATAGTTCTACCAGAAGCTGATATTTTATATTCCAAAAAGAAAACAAAGTAGATTTGGGTAATAATTTTTCAACTAAGCTTTTCATGAGACAAAAACTTATTTATGCCTCAAACGTTTCAATAAAAAACGATCAAAAAAACCAGGCACAATAACTGTAAATGACTGGTTTTATACAGTTCAATAAATATCAATGATAAAAATTACCTTAGATGGATTATTATATATATATAACGGATTAAAACATGTCTTAGAGGGGGTGAAACTTATCTTAAAGGGATTTTACAATAAAAAAACACTAATATTTCGCTTTTTGGGGTTTATTAATTTTTCCGTTGGATTACACATAAAACTCATAACTACACTATTAGTAGTATACAGTTGTAAATTTGTTACAAAAACATTAAAAAGTTGCTTTTCTAATTCATCCTTTTTTCCTAATACTTCAACCCAACATTCAATGTTTATTAAAAAAATCTAGTCATAATCCAGAATTTTAAATTAAGTTTGTAATGTAAACTTTAGGGGTGTTCCTATATGGAACTGAGACAGTCCCTTTGAACCTGATATGGTTAGTACCAGCGAAGGAAAAAGTTAAGAGATGTATACAACATACATCTACATACTTCTTATATATGTACACGGCTACTTATTAGCTGCTGTACTATTTTCAAAGTATTTCGTCTCAGCCTTTAATAGTTTATTAGTGAAACTCAATTTTGAAAATTTCGATTTTACATCGGAAGAATTCAAAATTGTTAGTTGAACTAATCCCGCTCGTTTCAGTATCTGGCGGGATCTTTAGGTATAACCCTCGAAGTTTACTTCGAAATAAAAAATGTTTTCTGTTGAATGCCTCGTGGGCTTGCTCCGAGGCACTTTATTCAAACTATTAAAATTGTATTATTTATGATTAAAATATCAGTAAATGAGACGACAATGGAGGTTGAAGAAACGACCACCATATCCAAACTACTTACTAAAATTAAATCACCATCAAACGGTATTGCATTTGCTATTAACAATAAAATTATAGCCAAAGAGCAATGGGACTCATATTACTTTAACTTAAACGATAACATATTAATAATTCAGGCTACTCAGGGTGGTTGATGCTATTTAAAAAATGTCATTCAGAGTGTAGCGAAGAATCTTATTTGTTTGTAAAATCATAAGATTATAGATTCTTTATTTCATTCAGAATGACAAAAAAACTTATAAAAATGAAAACTAAAGACACAGCTCCAAAAGAAGGGAAAATATCAAGAAACCCTTTTCCTAATTCCAAAAAAATCTATGTTCAAGGTGACATACACCCAGACATACAAGTGGCAATGAGGGAGATTTCTCTTAGCGACACAAAAGATGCCATGACGGGTAAGTTAACCCCTAACGAACCGGTAACCGTATACGATACCTCCGGACCTTATACCGATCCAAATAAGGATATCGACATTCATAAAGGTATTGACCCCATTCGTAAACCATGGGTCTTAGATCGCAATGATGTAGAAGAATTAAGCAGTTACACATCCGAATACAGTAACGAACGTTTAAGAGACTCCTCTTTAGATCATATGCGTTTTTCATTGCTTAAAAAGCCATTGCGCGCCAAAGCAGGAAAAAATGTAACCCAATTGCATTATGCCAAACAAGGCATTATAACTCCGGAAATGGAATATATTGCCATTCGGGAAAATCAGCGGATAGATGAAATGACAGAGATTAGAAAGCAGCACAAAGGCGAACACTTTGGAGCTTCTATTCCTTCAAAGATTACTGCTGAATTTGTTCGTTCAGAAGTAGCTAGAGGCCGTGCCGTTATTCCATCAAATATTAATCACCCGGAAGCTGAACCTATGATTTTGGGGCGAAACTTTTTAGTAAAAATCAATGCCAATATTGGAAATTCTGCTGTAACATCTTCCATTGAAGAAGAAGTAGAAAAAGCTGTTTGGGCTTGTAGATGGGGTGCAGATAATATCATGGATTTATCTACAGGAGAAAACATTCATGAAACTCGCGAATGGATTATTAGAAACTCTCCTGTACCAGTTGGAACGGTACCTATTTATCAAGCTTTAGAAAAAGTAAATGGTGTTGCTGAAGATTTAACATGGGAAATTTTTAGAGATACCCTTATTGAACAAGCGGAACAGGGTGTTGATTATTTCACGATTCATGCTGGTGTATTATTGAGATATGTACCCATGACGGCAAATCGTGTTACGGGTATTGTTTCTCGTGGCGGATCTATTATGGCAAAATGGTGTTTGGCACATCATAAAGAAAACTTCCTCTACACGCATTTCGAAGATATTTGTGACATTTTAAAACAATACGATGTCGCTTTCTCTTTAGGTGATGGATTACGTCCGGGTTCTGTAGCAGATGCCAATGACGAAGCGCAGTTTGCCGAACTGGAAACCTTAGGAGAACTAACCAAAATTGCTCGTAAACACGAAGTACAATGCTTTATTGAAGGGCCTGGTCATGTACCTATGCATATGATCAAGGAAAACATGGAAAAACAAATTGAGGTTTGTGATGAAGCTCCTTTTTATACCTTAGGGCCACTAACAACTGATATTGCTCCTGGGTACGACCATATTACTTCCGGGATTGGTGCTGCCATGATTGGTTGGTACGGTTGTGCCATGCTTTGCTATGTCACTCCAAAAGAACACTTAGGCTTACCGAATAAAGAAGACGTTCGAACAGGTGTAGTAACCTATAAATTAGCGGCACATGCTGCCGATCTAGCAAAAGGTCATCCTGGCGCACAACACAGAGATAATGCCTTAAGTAAAGCACGTTTCGAATTCCGTTGGGAAGATCAGTTTAACTTAGGTCTTGACCCGGAATTAGCGAGAGAATACCATGATGAAACCTTACCAGCAGAGGGTGCCAAAATTGCACATTTCTGTTCTATGTGTGGACCAAAGTTTTGCTCCATGAAAATTTCTCAGGAAGTGCGAAACTTTGCGGCTGAAAACGATATTAACGACGATAATGAAGTGATGCAAAAAGGTATGGCTGAAAAATCGAAAGAATTCAAGGATAAAGGAAGCGAAGTTTATTTATAAGTCATGATCGTAGTTATTGCTCCCGAGGAAGACATTCGTGATGAAATTATAATTCTAAATCAGCTTTTCGAAGCTGGTTTAGAATATTATCATTTGCGAAAACCAATGAAAAATTTCAAGGAGCATGGTGATTACATACAACAAATAAACACCAGATTTCATAATAGAATTGTGGTACATTACCATCATGAATTAATTGATGAATTTGATCTAAAAGGCATTCATTTTCAGGAGCAAAAACGAAGAGATACTTCTTCTAGAACAATAGATACTTTCTTAAAAAACAAACAAATATCGGTGAGTTCTTCGTTTCATGATCCTAAAGAATTATCTGAATGCACATATGAATTCAATTATCAATTTCTTAGCCCTGTGTTTACATCCATTTCAAAAGAAAACTATAAAGGACAAGGGTTTGATGTTAATGATATTCCCAAAAGAATCATTGGAATGGGTGGTGCTACAAAAGATAATATTAACGACTTTATTCGTCTCGGTTTTCAAGGTGTTGGCGTTCTGGGAGGTATCTGGAACAGTAAAACCCCGGTTGATGATTTAAAACAAATGCTTAATTATTTTAATTGAACAAACAGACTTACATATTGTCCATTGCAGGTTTCGATCCGTCAAATGGAGCAGGAATTGCTTCTGATGTCAAAACATTTGAAGCGCACGGTTTATACGGGTTATCGGTTTGCACAGCTCTAACTGTTCAAAACGATATGACATTTCAATCGTGTAAATGGGTTGATATTGACCTTATTTTAGATCAAATTCATATCCTTTTTGATCGGTTTATGATTGACGTTGTAAAAATTGGAATTGTCGAAAATTGGCAAGTTTTATCCCAAATATTAGATGAGTTGCTTCGTTTAAACCCTAACATTAAAATGGTATTAGACCCTGTTTTAAAGTCAAGTACGGGTTTCGATTTTCATGAGAAATCGTCACAGCAGAAATTTGAAAGTATTTTAAATAAATGCTATATCATCACACCAAATTTTGAAGAAATACAAGCTTTATATCCTGATAAAACGGTAGAAGAAACTATTAAAATTATTAGCGATAAAACCAACTTATACTTAAAAGGCGGTCACAGAACTGATAACAAAGGACGGGATGAATTATACCGAAAAGATTATAATAAAGTACTGTTTGAACCTAAACTTACAGACATCTATCCAAAACATGGAAGTGGCTGTGTGTTAGCATCAGCTATAGCTAGTAATCTGACATTACACGCTGATTTAATTGATGCTTGCAGACATGCCAAATGGTATACTGAACAATTTCTAAACTCTACAAAAACCCTTTTGGGCACTCATTCTAAAACTAATAGTCATGCTTCCTAAACTACATTATATATCACAAGGCCATACAGCCAAAGAACATCTTGAAAACATTCAAAGAGCTTGTACTTCGGGAGCTGAATTGGTGCAACTCCGTTTAAAGAATACATCTGAAAAGAAAATTCTGAAAGCTGCAGAAGAAGCCCGGGAAATTACATCGCATTATCAAACACGATTAATCATTAACGACCATTATAAAATTGCAAAAAAAGTAAAAGCAGACGGTGTGCATTTGGGAAAAAACGACACCTGTCCTACTACGGCTCGAAAAGATTTAGACCCCTGGCAAATCATTGGGGGCACGGCTAACACCCTTGAAGACTGTGAAAAATTAATCGAAAAAAAAGTAAACTATATTGGGATGGGACCTTTTCGCTTTACAACAACTAAAAATAACTTAAGCCCTATTTTAGGAACAAACGGCTACCTAACCATTCTTGAAACGCTTCAAACGGACACACCAATTATTGCCATTGGAGGTATTACCTTAAAAGATGTGCCAGAACTATTAAAAACGGGCATTCATGGTATTGCTGCCTCTGGAGAAATCACCAAAAATTTCAATACAATTAGTCAATTCAACAAACTGTTAAACAGCCCTTCGGAGCAAGAACAGGTTTGGAATCCCAATCAAAATACATAACATGACAACAGATATACTTAACATAGCAGATAAGACCTTTAAGTCGAGATTATTCACCGGTACGGGTAAATTTAGCAGTTCTGATAAAATGCGAGAAGCCATTATAGCTTCGGAAAGCGAATTGGTTACCGTAGCATTAAAACGTGTGGATTTGGAAAATGAATCGGATGATATGCTTGCGCATTTAAAAAGTAATCAAATTAATTTGTTACCTAACACCTCCGGGGTAAGAACAGCCAAAGAAGCTGTATTTGCAGCTGAATTGGCAAGGGAAGCACTTCAAACCAATTGGGTAAAACTGGAAATACACCCGGATCCCAGATACCTACTCCCCGACCCTATTGAAACCTTAAAAGCAGCAGAAGAATTGGTAAAATTGGGCTTCGTTGTGATGCCATACATTCATGCCGATCCTGTGCTATGCAAACGTTTGGAAGAAGTTGGCGTGCAATGTGTGATGCCTTTAGGTGCTCCAATAGGAAGTAACAAAGGCCTTAAAACGCTTGAGTTTTTGGAAATTATTATAGAACAAAGCAACGTTCCTGTTATTGTTGATGCTGGTATTGGTGCGCCGTCACATGCTGCATATGCCATGGAATTGGGAGCTGATGCCGTTTTAGTAAATACTGCTATTGCCGTATCTCAAAACCCAGTAGAAATGGGAATTGCTTTTAAAATGGCCGTTGAAGCCGGGCGTATGGCTTATAACGCCAAACTAGCACCTATTAAGAAACATGCAGAAGCAAGTAGTCCTCTCACCTCTTTTCTAAACGATCTAAACTAACAACACAATCATGTCTTTTAAAAACACATTCGAAACATACGATTGGGATACTTTAGAAAAAGAGATATATGAAGTTACCGCTGAAGAGATAGAAAAGGTGCTTCTTAAAGATAAAATTGAATTAGAAGATTTTAAAAAGCTCATATCTCCAGCTGCCAAACCGTATATAGAAGAAATGGCGCAACGCAGCAATACTATTACTAAAAAACGCTTTGGTAATACCATTCAAATGTACATTCCTATGTATCTGTCCAATGAGTGTCAAAACATCTGTACCTACTGCGGATTTAGTATGGATAATGGTATTAGAAGAAGAACTTTGAGTGATACCGAAATATTGCAAGAAGCCGAACACATTAAAAAATTAGGATATGATCATATTCTTCTGGTAACGGGAGAAGCAAACAAAACGGTTGGGGTTTCATACATAAAACATGCTATAGATTTAATTCGTTCTCAATTTTCAAATATTAGTATCGAAGTACAACCATTACTTCAGGAAGAATACGAAACCTTGATTCAATCTGGATTGTATGCCGTTTTAGTATATCAGGAAACCTATCATAAAGCCACTTATAAAACCCATCATCCTAAAGGTAGAAAATCAAATTTTGATTATCGGCTAGATACCCCAGATCGATTAGGCAAAGCTGGAATTCATAAAATTGGATTAGGTGCTCTTTTTGGGCTTGAAGATTGGCGAGTTGATAGCTTTTATACAGCACTGCATTTAAAATACCTGCAAAAAACATACTGGAAAACAAAATATTCGATCTCTTTCCCAAGGCTTAGACCGCATCAAGGCGGATTAGATCCAAAGGTAGAAATGACCGATGCCGATCTGGTACAACTCATTTGTGCTTATAGGTTATTGGATGAAGATGTTGAATTATCCCTATCTACCCGCGAAAATGAATTGTTTAGAAATCATAGTGTTCATTTGGGTATTACCTCTTTTAGTGCCGAATCTAAAACAAATCCGGGAGGGTATAGTGTAGAACCTGAATCGCTTGAACAATTTGAAATTTCGGACGAGCGTACTACTGAGGAGATCAAAAACATGATTCAATCTCAGGGTTATGAGGTGGTTTGGAAAGATTGGTCTAAGTCTTATGTAAATTTTATCTAGATATAAATTACACTAATTTACTCGGATAGGCACATAAGACCTGTCAGGTTTTAAAAACCTGACAGGTCTGCGGAAAAGCTATTATATTTTTATATATCTTTTGTATATCATTACAACCTGTATTTACACATAAATAAACATAGTTTACTTATTAATAAATCATTAGTTTAAACTTGTATCAAAATCCAATTATTTGGCTCCTTCCTATACAATCATACTCTATTTACAACCCAAACAATTTAGGCAACCACAATGTTAGACCAGGGATATATGTAACTAAAAACAGTGCAATAATCATAGATACGAAAAGCGGTAATAATGGCTTAACTACTTTCTCTATAGTTGTATTAGCAATACCTACTCCAACAAATAAGACCGAACCTACGGGAGGGGTACAAAGTCCTATACACAGATTTAGCACCATTACGATTCCAAACTGTACTGGATCCATACCCAATTTGGTTATAATTGGTAAAAATATAGGTGTAAAAATCAAAACAGCTGGTGTCATATCCATAAAGATACCTACAAATAAGAGCAGCAAGTTGATTATTAATAAAATGATGATCGGGTTATCACTAACCCCTAAAAGCAGGCTCGAAATATCCTGAGGGATATTCTCATAACTCATAATCCACGACATACTCATTGACGCACCAATTAATAGCATCACTATAGCTGTGGTACCGCAAGAATCCAACAATATTTGAGGGATATCCTTAACCGAAATTTCCTTGTACCAAAATCCTAAAACCAATGTATAAAGTACGGCAATTGCAGAAGCCTCTGTAGCTGTAAAAATTCCGGTGACAATACCACCTATAACCACCACTAAAAGCATTAAACTAGGGAAAGCATCTATAAATGTTTTTACCACTTCTTTTAAAGAACTACGTTTTCCTACTTTGTATTTTTTCTTTTTAGCCCAAAACGAAGCTACGATCATTAAAAATAAGCCCGTTAAGATTCCGGGAATGTACCCCGCAAGGAATAACGCCGCTATAGACACGCCCCCACTAGCTAGAGAATAAACAATTAACACATTACTTGGAGGAATAATAAGTCCAGTGGTAGAAGATGTGATATTTACGGCTGCTCCAAACTCTTTGGAATAACCTTCTTTTTCCATTTCGGGACCCAAAATACTTCCCATAGCAGAGGCGGATGCCATAGCAGAACCCGCAATAGCTCCCATGAGCATTGCAGAAATTATATTTATTAAAGCTAAACCTCCGGGAAGCGATCCTACCAGAGTTTTAGCAAAAGCAATTAAACGATGGGCTATGCCCCCTTTATTCATGAGTTGTCCTGAGAGGACAAAAAACGGAATAGCGAGTAGTGCAAAACTATCCAGCCCTGTTCCTATTCTTTGAGAGACTGTTGTTAAAGCTGGTAACGTTGGAATACTTACCATCATCGTTAATAAAGATGAAATGGCTATACTCCAGGCTACAGGCACCCCAATTAACAATAAACTGATAAAACTTAGAACTAAAATGATTACTGGTATATATTCCATTAGAGTAGTTGTTTGTTAATGATGTCTGAAACTTTGTAATAAATAATTATGATACCACTAATAGGAATAACCAAATAAACTAATGCTAGTGGAATTTGGAGCGCGGGAGAATATTGCTCTAATACATAAGTAATGTAAACTAGTCTGATCCCTCCTACTACAAGGGCTGTTAAACAAAAAAGTATGATAAGAATATTTACAAATAGTTTTAGCTTAATTTGGTTTTTTTTGTTAAGCTTTCTGGGGATTAAATCTATAGCTACATGCATTTTTTTTCCCGATACATAAGCAGCACCTAATACCCCAACCCAAATCATTAAATATCGTGCCAACTCATCGGTGAACGAACTTGGTGATCCCATTATAAACCTTGTAAATACCTGCCATAGTACATTTATTACCATAACCGCCATAATGAAAGCTAAAATATTACCCAGAACTTTATCTATTTTATCTCTTATCTTCATTTTTTGCAAATTATAGGGTTATTTTACTTTTTGAATTCTACTGATTAAACTATAAATCTCACTTTCATCCTTGTAACTCTCATATACATCCGATACTTTTTCCTGAAACTTAGATTTATCTGGATTAACAACTACAACACCTGCTTTTTTAACAGCTTCTAACGCATCCTCTTCTGCTTTAGCCCAAAGTTTTCTTTGGTATTTAACAGATGCATCAACAGAAGCTTGAACCCATATTCTTTGTTCATCATTTAAATCATCCCACAGATGTGTTCCCATAATTAATACATCGGGTACAGATGTGTGCTCGTCTAAAGAATAGTATTTACAGACTTCGTAGTGACGTGATAAATAGAAACTTGGTGGATTATTCTCTGCGCCATCTACTACGCCTTGTTGCAACGATGTATATAACTCTCCCCAGGATATCGGTGTTGGTGAGCCACCTAAACTGTTAACCATGTTCATAGCCGTGATGCTTTCCATAACACGGATTTTCAACCCTTTTAAGTCTTCGGGCGATTCTATAGGCTTCTCTTTTGTATAAAAGCTACGGCTTCCAGAATCGTAATATCCCATCCCCTTTAGCCAGTATTTCTGTCCGCCATCTAAAAGCTCCTTCCCTATGTCTCCATCCAGAACATTAAACGTATGTGCTCTGTCTCTAAATAAAAATGGCAGGCCAAACACTTTCATGTTAGGCGAGAAATTCTCCATAACAGCTGCCGAAACTTTGGTCATTCCTAAGCTACCTATCTGTATTAACTCTAAGGCCTGACGTTCGGTTCCTAACTGTTGATTCGGGTAAATCTGAATCCCCATAGTTCCATTAGAACGTTTTTCCAAATCTTCTGCCATAAACACCATAGCTTTATGAACCGGATGACTCATATCTAGTCCATGAGCCAGTTTTATTACTTTTTTACTTTGTAACGTATTACAAGAGCTAAGTACGAATGATGCTATTATTAAAACAAATAGGGACTTGATAAAACGTGGATTCTTCATGGAGAGCTTTTAATTAGTATCAAATTTAAAATATTTTACGGCATTATTATAACAAATATCCTGAACTAATTTCCCTAAAAACGGTATATCGTTAGGAACTAACCCTTTTTGAATATCATCTGCAATTAAATCGCACAATATACGTCTGAAATATTCGTGTCTTGGGAAGGATAAAAAGCTACGACTATCTGTTAGCATGCCAACAAAATGGCTCAATAGTCCAATATTTGATAATGTATTTAATTGTTTTTCAATGCCATCCTTTTGGTCTAAATACCACCAACCAGAACCCCATTGCATTTTTCCAGGCATTTCTCCGGTATTGAAATTACCCATCATACTCGCAAATACTTCATTGTGAGCCGGGTTTAAATTATAGCAAATTGTTTTTGCCAGTTTATTTTCATAGTCTAACTGTCCAAATAGCTTTGACATAGATTCTGCAAATGAATAATCGCCTATAGAATCGCATCCTGCATCTGCCCCACACAATTCAACCAATCTTTTATTATTATTTCTAATAGGTCCTAAATGAAATTGTTGCGTCCATCCCTTAGTATGGTATTTACGAGATAGGTAAAACATCATAAATGTTCTATATTTTGCTACCTCTTCATTTGTTAAAGGCCTTTTGCTTAAAAACTTTCTGAATATTTCGGCAACTTCAATCTCTGTATAATCCACAATATGCAAAGCACCTGTAATACCATAATCAGACAATACACAGCCATTTTCATGGAAAAAATCAATTCTTGTATCAATGGCTTTAAGCAAGCTACCAAGGCTACTGATGGAAAATTTAACGCAAGCACCCAACTTATCTAAATAGGCATTAAAGTTTGGTGCGTCTTCTATAAAAAACAAGGCATCAGACCGAAATGTAGGCAACACTTTTGTGTAAAAGGTCCCTTTGTTTATTTGTTTATGATATTTTAAAGAATCTGTGGGATCGTCTGTTGTACAAACAAGCTCCACTTTCATTTGTTCCAACAACTCAGCGGGTGTCTTTTTAGCTAAAATAGCATTGGCTTTATCGTAAATTTCGTCCGCAGTGCTTGGCTGTAGAATCGTATCGATGTTGAAATAGCGTTTTAACTCCAATTGCGTCCAATGAAACAAGGGGTTCCTTACGGTATAAGGCACTGTTTCTGCCCACTTAATAAATTTCTCTTTTAAAGAAGCAAAACCTGTAATAAATGCTTCATTAATACCGTTAGCCCGCATACCCCGCCATTTGTAGTGATCTTCACTTAACCAAGCTTTGGTAATATTTTCAACAGGTTTATTTTCTGCTATTTGTTTCGCAGATAAATGATTATGATAATCTATTATTGGCAGGTCTTTAGCATAATCATGATATAAGATTTCTGCTTCTTTAGATCTTAGTAAAAAATTTTCTGTTATGAATGCTTTGGGGGAAGCTTCAATCATAGTCCTAAGCTTTTGGTAATTCCTAATTCTAATCCTCTTAATTCTGCTAACCCACGTAAACGTCCAATACCTGAATATCCCGGGTTAGTTTTTTTATGTAAATCGTCCAACATTTGATGGCCATGATCCGGGCGCACCGGAATTAAGGCATCTGCTCTTCCTGCTGCCTTTCTCTTTGCTTCTTCTTCTATAACCTCTTTTACGATACTAAACATACCTACATCGCCTTCTAAATGATTGGCTTCATAGAAGTTTCCTTTTACATCTCTTTTTGTACTTCTTAAGTGTAAAAAGTGTACTCGGTCTGCAAAACGTTTAAAAATTTGCACCAAATTATTATCTGCTCTTACACCTAAAGATCCTGTACAAAAAGTAATACCGTTAGAAATATGAGGTACTTGTTCAAAAATATATGCGTAATCGGCTTCTGTACTCATTATTCTCGGCAACCCTAAAATAGCGTAAGGTGGATCGTCTGGGTGAATACACATTAATACATTATTTTGAGCTGCTACTGGTATAATTTCCTTTAAGAATGCTACCAAATTTTCTTTTAGTTTTTGGGCATCAATATCTGCATAACTATCTAAAATGGTTTGAAACTGTTCTAAAGTATACCCTTCTTCTGCTCCTGGTAAACCTGCAATAATATTGTTTACCAATCCTCTCTTTTCTTCTTCGGTTAAAGCCTCAGCATAAGCTTTTGCTTCAGCCTTTAATTCAGCTGTATATGTAGCTTCTGCTCCCGGTCTTTTTAGTAAATGCAATTCGAAAGCTGCAAAAGCTGTTACATCAAAACGTAATGCTTTTGATCCATCTTCAACTTCATAATCCAAAGAGGTTCTCGTCCAATCTAAAACTGGCATAAAATTGTAACAAACAATGTTAATACCACATGCTGCTACATTTTCTATACTTTTTTTATAGTTATCTATATATGTTTTAAAGTCTCCCGAACGTGTTTTAATATTTTCATGTACGGGAATGCTTTCTACAACAGACCACTCTAAACCAGCAGCTTCTATTATTTGTTTCCTTTCTTTAATCGCTTCTATTGTCCAGACTTCTCCATTAGGAACTTGATGTAAAGCCGAAACAACACCTGTTGCTCCTGCTTGTTTTATATCTGATAATTTTACCGGATCATTGGGTCCGTACCAACGCCATGTTTGTTGCATTTTTTTCTTTTTAATTATTATACTCCACTAAATGCACTAAACCCGCCATCGACAGGAACTACAATGCCTGTTACGAATTTTGATGCATCGGAACAAAGATAATGCACCGCGCCATTTAATTCATCCGCTTCGCCAAATCTTTTCATTGGGGTATTTTGAATAATCGTGTTCCCTCTGTCTGTATAATTCCCCGTTTCTTTATCAATTAACAAATCTCGATTCTGGTTTCCTATAAAAAATCCTGGGGCAATGGCATTTACCCTTAATCCGTCTCCATATTTCAATGCCAATTCAACAGACATCCATTTTGTAAAATTATCGATCGCAGCTTTTGATGCCGAATAGCCAACCACTCTTGTAATGGCTCTTTGGGCCGCCATTGAAGATACATTTAAGATAACACCGCTTTTATTTTTCGCCATTTCCTTCCCAAAAACAATTGATGGCAAAATACTTCCGAACAGATTTAAATCTACCACCTTTTTAAAGTCATCAATACCTACATCAAAAATCGTTTGTGATGGTGCTATGGTCGCACCAGGCATATTACCTCCTGCTGCGTTTATTAAAACATCAATACGTCCATACTTTTTAATAATCGCATGGGATGCTTTCTGTATACTTTCTTCTTTAGTAACATCACAGACAAAACCATCTACATGCTCGCTTATGCTTTTAAATCCTTCTACGGTTTCTACCAGTGGTTTTTCTTTATAATGCAATAAAACTACTATGGCACCTTCTTCTAGTAAATATTTTGCAATACCTCCACCAAGTACTCCACAACCTCCGGTTACAAGTACTATTTTACTCTTTATATTAAATAAATTCATCTTATTTTTATAAAAGACAATCAATTATATCTTATCCTATTTTTTAATTGTCCTCTCCTATTTCAATAAAAAACATCCTAATTTCTTACAAATACGTGTGCGTACACGCAAATTTAAACTATTTTCTTTAATTCGTTTTTAAAAAACAGCGAAAATATTGTAAATAGCTCACTATTTTATATTTTCGTTTTTTTGAAACTTTAAGTAAACTACGTTTTGTATTTATTTTATTTGAGGTATGAATTTATTTTAAGCACATATTGAAAACAATTAAAGATATTGCAGCCTTAGCTAATGTTTCTATTGGAACAGTAGATCGTGTTATTCATAACCGACCTGGGGTTTCTGAAAAAACCAAAGCTCATATTGAAAAAATAATAAAGGAGCACAATTTTCAAATAAACAAGACGGCTAGTACACTTGCACTAAATAAAAAATATGATATAGCTGTGCTAATTCCTGTAGCGGAGTCTGCCTCAGATTTTTGGTACTTACCCAAAAAAGGTATTGAAAAGGCTTCGAAAGAAATTGAAATTCATCGCACCTCGGTAAGCTACTTTTATTTTAATCTGCTTGATCCTAAATCTTTCGAAGAAGCGTTTGATAGCTTGCTGGAAAAATCTTTTGATGCTGTACTATTGGTTCCTATATTCCCAGAAGAAACCAAAAAACGCCTTATACATTTAGAAAAAGGAAACATCCCCTACGTATTTATTAATATTGAAATGGAAGGTGCAAACAATATTTCTTACATAGGGCAACATTCTTTTGATAGCGGAGTACTTGCTGCTAAACTCATGTCTTTATTAATAGATGATGAAGATGAGATCCTCATTTTAGAAGCCAGAAAAAATAACGGTTTTCATTCTGCTATTTTAGACAGAATTTCGGGCTTTAAATCGTATTTCAACTCCAAAAATTCAAAGGTTAAAATTAATGAAGCTATTGTTTCGAATATGAAAGACCAAAAATCTTTTGATGAATTAATTTCCGAACAATTAACGAACAACCAAATTCGAGGCATATTTGTTCCGTCAAGTAAAGTAAGAACTATAGCAAAACATATTGAAGACAACAACATAAAACATTTAAAATTAATCGGTTACGATCTGAACGAGGATAATATACTTTTTATTAAAAATGAAATCATCGATTTTTTAATCGATCAAAATTCTTTTTATCAAGGCTACGAAGGCACAAAAACCTTATTTAATTTTATTTTAAATGGTATTGTTCCAGAAACAAAAAGGTACTTACCTATAAAATTGTTAACAAAAGAGAATATTAAGTACTTATAAAAACAGTTAATCGTTAACAAAAAGAACCTCTTGCGCATCGAAAACTCATATGTAGTACTTCTGGGAAAAAACAACAACAGAATATACATAAATAATACAAAATCCTTTTTTTAAACCTACAAGAAAGCATATCTTAGTTCTATAAAATCAGGGAGTCGCCTGTAGCTAAATTCAAGTAGCATATTATAGATTTTAAAAACCCCATATAACCAAGCTTTGAGTAAACTTACCAACCAATTTATACAGAATAACATACTTACGAGTTATTAAAGATAAAAGAGTCCCCCTAATCAACGATATTGAATTTACGAATGAAAAAATACAGATTACTACTAATTACTATTGTTATGTTTAATTTAGCAAATGCCCAAAACACACCAGATATAATAGGTCAATACAATTTAGGATCATCATCGCCAGAAGGAGGAAGTCATTTATTCGTGCTGGAAAACAACCATTACGCCATCTTATATTTTGGAGGTATCCAAACAGGACAATGGGAGTTTACCAGTGATCAGACTTTTAAGTTCAGTCCAGATATTAAAGAAAATAAATTCGAATTATTCGGGAGACATAATAAAGATCTTAAAAACTCTACAAAAATCTTTTTTAATGATTTTGAAAAGGGTGAGACATTTGTCCAATTAAAAACAACTCAGGAAAAAGAAAACATCTTCCAACGGGTCTTTAATAAAAATGCAAACTGTTTTTCGTTTCCTTATGTACACACATTTGAATTAATTGGAGATCGTATTTCATTCATGTCCATTCAATATGATGATAAAAACACTTATAATATTACATTTGAAAACCCAGATAAGTATAACGATTTTGTTGCAAATTTCACTGAAGTAGATAGTCATGAAGTCCAACCATTTTTTGCGACATTTAATAATGGTGAACTTAAACTTATTAATGATAGTATTGTGAAGCGCATGCCTTTAAACGAAACTGATGAAGGGCTCGAATTTATTAGAAAGTATATAGACATGAAATCGAACAAGGATACTATTTACATAAATCCAGCATATAACTTTTTTGGTGATCTTGATTTTGAAGAACAACAGGATATACACGAACATCACGTATTTAATGAACAAAAAAATGCCTTTATAGATGAGGAATATTATGTTGAAGGCTCAGAATACACCAAATCTGATGAATCGTTTCATGACATGTCTATAATCTATGCCTATTCTGCTTTAAAGATACACAACAAAAAGAATGTTAGCTATAAAATAAATGAGAAACCGTTGTTTCAAGTTACTTGTAATTAATATAAGTTCAGAAGAATTTATAATATTACGCAAAGCGGTTTGAGCTTATACATATACCGTTTTTTACTTCTACAGCATTTCTTTATTTGCTTATAAACAAGGCTCTTTAAACGTTTTTAAACCTAAAAGACGTAAGAATTAACTTTATGCTTTTACTGTTTAACCCCTATGAGGTGTACAAATAAACCAAATTCTTCTCCTTAGTTATCTATTTACATTTTGCATGTCTTATAATTAACTCTTTTAAAGTACATTATAGTTGAAAGCAGAAGGTTTTTATATAAGATTTCCCCTCCCCTTCTTAATTTTTTAGCCAGTACCAAATCTATTTGGCTAAAAAAGTTGACTCTATTTTCGACTAAACACCATGAACTTAAATATAGCAGATTATGGTTTATTTAAAAAAAACAAGAATCAATACTTTTATTAGTGAAATAAATACTAAATCAAAAAAAAGTGATTCTAAAACTTCTAATAAAAAACATCTTTTAAAGTGTTTGTTTATAACAAAACTATTTAGCAGACATCATCTTACACCTATGCTTTAATATACTAGAAAAGGAAAAATAATTTCTTAAAACAAAAAAGCCTCACTAAAAATAGTGAAGCTTTTTGTGAGCCCTGAAGGATTCGAACCTTCGACCGCCTCCTTAGAAGGGAGGTGCTCTATCCAGCTGAGCTAAGAGCCCTAAAAGAAATCATTTTTGATTTCTGGTGTGCAAATATAAAATTAACTATAAATCTATCCAAAGGAAATCTTCATAAATTTTATCAATAATCTTTAATATTTGAAAACCTTGTACTTATTAAGATTAAAGGCTTTTATAACTAATTAAAAACTAACGTATAATAAAAAACACCATTTAAAATTTTAAATGGTGTTTTTAAATATTTATTTAATTCAGACTACCAAAACAAGCCATATAATACAGCTAAAACAATCATGATTACAAACGAACCAATATTAAATAATGGCGTTGTTTTAAATAGTTCTTTAGTAAGAGGGATTCCCTTAGGATCATCCGCTCCTTTATTTTGCATATTACTTAATATAACAACAATTAGCATAGATAATAAGGTTGCTATTCCCATTTGATGCATCCAAGGCTCAAATGCTGGAATAGGTAAGAACTTAAGAGCTAATGCAATTGGAATTGATAAAATAGCTCCCCAAATAGCTGCATTGTTTGTCGTTTTTTTCCAGAATAAACCTAAAATGAATACGGCTAATATACCTGGACTCACTATACCTGTATATTCCTGGATAAACTGGAATGCTTGATCGATACCTCCTAAAAGTGGTGCAACTATCACGGCTATAACTAAAGCCACAGCAGCAGAAATACGCCCTACATTAACGGTTGTTTTATCATCTGCCTCTTTGTTAATGTATTGCTTGTATATATCCATAGTAAATATGGTAGATGTTGAATTTAACATAGACGCTAAGGAAGATACTATAGCAGCCGCTAAAGCAGCAAAAGCAATACCTTTAAGTCCAGTTGGTAAAAACTGTAATAACCACGGATATGCCTTATCAGCTTGTTCTGTTGTAGGTACGTTTAACATCCCCGCTTCACCTAAATTGGCCATAATTGAAGGATCGTTTACCATAACGTAAGCTGCAATACCTGGCACAACAACAACTAATGGAATGATAAGTTTTAAAAATGCAGCTAATAAAATACCTTTTTGAGATTCTTTTAAAGATTTTGCCGCTAAAGTTCTTTGTATAATATATTGATTGAAACCCCAGTAGTATAAATTAGCGACCCATAAACCACCAATTAATACCCAAATACCTGGAAGGTTTACATAGTTATCGTTAGTTTCTTCAAGAATCATATGGAATTTCTCTGGTGCAGCCTCAACAACTTTAGCGAAACCAGCAAGAACACCTTCGCCTCCAGACACTGTGTTCAAGGCCAAATACGTAGTAATTAAACCACCTAATACTAAAAACACGACTTGTATAACATCGGTCCAGGCAACAGCAGATAAACCACCGTATAAAGAATAAGCAGCGGCAAATAACGCCAGACCAATAATAGCATACATCATGTCAACCCCCATAATGGTTTCAATGGCAAGACCACCTAAATATAACACGGAAGCCAGATTTACAAAAATGTAAAGAGCCAACCAAAATACAGCTAGAATGGTTTTTAAGTTCGTTGAAAATCGCTTTTCAACAAATTCAGGAATCGTATAAAGTCCTTTTTCTATAAAAATTGGTAAGAAATATTTACCAACAATAATTAAGGTTAAAGCAGCCATCCACTCATAAGATGCGATTGCAAGTCCTAAAGCAAATCCAGATCCAGACATACCAATAAATTGTTCTGCCGAAATGTTTGCTGCAATTAATGATGTACCTATGGCCCACCATGGTAAAGATTTACTTGCTAAGAAATAATCTTCAGCATTTTTTTGATGGCCCTCTTTATCGCGAGAAACCCACAGTCCAACGCCTAAAATTAAAATAGCGTAAGCTACGAAGACTACATAGTCCCACATATCGAATCCTGCTGTCATAATAAATAAGTGATTTAATTGATTAATTAAGTTAAGATATCAAATATAGAAATTTAATTTAAAATTCTGTATAACTTTATTGCAAAAAAACAACTAGTAGGGTCTAGTAGGTTTTTTTAAAAAATAAATTATACATTTGTAGTGATTTATGATAACAATTAAAGCAAAAATAGGAATTCCCAAATACAAGCAGATCATCAATTCGATTGAGCATGCCATACTTTCCGGTACCTTGAAAAAAGGAGATCAAATCCCTTCTATTAATAGTATTAAAGATAACCATAAGCTCTCTAGAGATACTGTTTTAATGGCTTTTAACGAGTTAAAAAATAGAGGTATTATTCAATCTATCGTTGGTAAAGGGTATTATGTTGCCAGTGAAGATGTAAATGTTACTCAAAAAATATTTTTGCTTTTCGATGAGTTAAATTCCTTTAAAGAAGATTTATACAATTCGTTTTTAGAGCATTTAGGAGACAACATTCAAGTTGATATTTTTTTCCATCATTTTAACGAAAACGTTTTCAGTAAACTTATTAACGATAATGCTGGCGACTACAACTATTATGTTATCATGCCAGCAAACTTTACCAATACAAGCAAGGATGTAAAAAAACTGCCTAAAGACAAGGTTTATATTTTAGATCGTAATTATGAAGACCTACATGAATATGCCGCCATTTATCAGGATTTTGAGAAAGTGATTTTCAACAATCTTACTAAAGCCTGGTACCTGGTTAAGAAATACAAAAAAACAATTTTAATATTCTCTGAAGACAAACAACCTCAAGGTATGCTTAAAGGATTTAGTATGTTTTGTAAAAAAAACAAAATGCCTTATGAGGTCATAAATTCTTTAGCTGGTAGAGTTTTAGAAAAAGGAGAATTATACATCATGCCAGATGACAACAGTTTACTTCAAATTATAAAAAAAATGAAAAGTAAGAACCTCAAACTGGCAAAAGATATTGGTATTATTTCATACAACGATACCTTACTTAAGGAAATTGTAGAAGGTGGTATTACTACCATTTCTACAGATTTTAATATGATGGGGCAACGTTTAGCAGAAATGATACTAAATAAAGAACAGGTTAAAGTAGAAAACCCTAACAAATTGATTATCAGAAACTCATTATAAAGCCTAAAAAAGCAACACAGTGTATAAAATATATCACAATAAAGCATTAAATACTTTAGAGATAGAAAACTCTAAAGACGAGGTGTACGGAAAAATTCATCTTGATGCTGGCGCCAGTCTACAAGAACTGACATTAAAAGGGCATACCATTATAAAAGATTTAGCACCTTTAACATATGCTAACACTTACGCATCTTCAATCCTGTTTCCTTTTGCTAACAGAATTAAGGATGGTGCCTATACCTTTAATGATACAGATTTTCAATTTGAAATAAACCACAAGGACGAAAACAATGCCTTGCACGGACTCGTTTACAATAAAACGTTTCAAATAATAGAGCAGGAAAACAGTAATGATTCGGCATCTATTTTACTGGAATACGAGGAAAAAGAGTTATCTACTGGTTTTCCTTACACCTATATAATTCAATTAAAATATGTTTTCACAGCCAGTAATTTAAGCTTACAAGTCGCTGTAAAAAACACAGATTCTAAAGCTTTTCCTTTTACTTTAGGGTGGCACCCTTACTTTTTAAGTGATGACCTGTATAACAGTTCATTACATTTTAATAGTGATAAAAAATTAGTCTTAGGCGACAGAAATATAACGGTTGGTGTTGAATACATTAATTTTGGAGACCATTTTAAGGTTGAAAACCAACAACTGGACGACTGCTGGATTTTAAATTCTAACGATGTAACATTCAAAACGCCTAAATATGAGCTAATAATTGAATCTTCGGCAGATGAGAATAACTTCCTTCAGGTATATACCCCGCCAAAACCGAATACCATTGCCATTGAACCTACAACAGGAGTTTCAGATAGTTTTAATAACAATATAGGTCTGAAAACTTTAAATGCAAACGACAGCTACAGTATTAACTGGAACATAAAAATAAAATAACTACTTAACCGCATAATAAATGAGCGCAACACTAATTAATGACGTAAAAACAACGTTTATAAATACATTTAAAACCGAACCCTTACTTGTTTTCTCTCCGGGGCGAATTAATATTATTGGAGAACATACCGATTATAATGATGGCTTTGTTTTTCCCGCAGCAGTAGATAAAGGTATAGCTGCAGCTATACAAAAAAGCGACACCAATGTATCGACTGCTTATGCGCTGGATAAAGATAGCCGTATAGAGTTCGAACTAGACAAATTAAAACCATCTGTCGAAGGTAGTTGGGAAAACTATGTTCTTGGCGTTGTTGCAGAAATTCAGAATAGAAACAAGGTTCTAGGTAATTTTAATATTGTTTTTAAAGGCGATATTCCTGGTGGTGCTGGTATGTCTTCGTCTGCTGCTTTAGAGAACAGTGTGGTATTTGGTTTAAACGAACTGTTCAATTTAGGATTGACCAAACACGAAATGATATTAATATCCCAAAAAGCAGAACACAATTATGTTGGCGTAAAATGTGGTATTATGGATCAATATTCAAGTATGTTCGGCATTAAGGACAATGCTTTATTACTGGATTGCAGAACCGTAGAATCCAAGCCTTACGAGATCGACTTTAAGGATCATCAACTTATGCTTATTAACACAAACGTAAAGCATAGTTTGTCGGATAGTGCATACAACGACAGACGTTCTGCCTGCGAAAGCATAGCAGATTTACTAGGTATTAAAGCCCTAAGAGATGCTACTGAAGCAGATCTTGAAGCTATAAAAGACAAAGTAACTCCAGAAAATTACCAAAAAGCACTTTACGTTATCCAGGAAAACAACAGGGCCATAAAAGCATCAAAAGCCATTGAAGATAACGATCTAAACACTTTGGGTAATTTAATTTTTCAATCACATAATGGTTTGCAACACCAATACAAAGTAAGCTGTGATGAGCTAGATTTTTTAGTAGATCAGGCAAAAGCAAACGATCATGTTTTAGGTGCTAGAATGATGGGAGGCGGATTTGGTGGCTGCACCATTAACTTAGTTGCTAAAGATGAAGCTAAAGCATTTGGAGAAGCGGCATCTGTGGCTTATGAAAATAAATTTAACAAAGCATGCTCAGTTTACTTTATAAAATTATCTGAAGGCACGCATTTAGTAAAATAATCAATTACAATTAATTGAAGATGGACAATACAGATTTACAGGATTATTCACATAAACGTTTAAATATATTAACCGGCGAGTGGGTTTTGGTATCACCACATCGTGCAAAACGTCCGTGGCAAGGGCAAAACGAAGCAGTCTCTAACGACGCTAGACCTGCTTACGACGAAAGCTGCTATTTATGTGCAGGAAATACCAGAATTAATGGCGAGGTAAACCCAAAATACCAAGACGTATTTGTTTTTACTAACGATTTTGCTGCCTTGCAAAAAGATTCCAAATCTTTTTCTCTCGAAGATGGCTTACTCGTAGCCGAAAGCGAGACCGGAATCTGCAAAGTAGTTTGCTTTAGCCCAGACCACTCAAAAAGTTTGGCCGATATGGAAGCCAAAGACATTCAAAAAGTAGTTTTTACATGGCAAAAAGAATTCAAAGAACTTTCTGAAAACCCAGATATAAATTACGTTCAAATATTCGAAAACAAAGGAGCTGTAATGGGATGTAGCAACCCACATCCACATGGACAAATCTGGAGCCAATCTACACTTCCAAACGAAGTCGATAAGAAAAATACGCAACAATTAGCCTATTATAATGAAAATAATAGCAGCATCTTAGGAGATTACTTAGCTCAGGAACTGGGAAAACAAGAACGTATTATTTTTGAAAACGATTCGTTTGTTGTTTTAATCCCTTTTTGGGCAGTTTGGCCTTTTGAGGCTATGATTGTACCTAAAAAACAACAATCGAATATTTTAGAGTTAAACGATACCGAAGCTTTAGAATATGCCGAAGCTATTTCGGTGCTTACTAAAGCTTACGATAAATTATTTAACACCTCATTTCCTTATTCCAGTGGTATCCACCAAGCACCAACTGATGGTAACGAAAACAAACACTGGCACTGGCATATGAGTTTTTATCCACCATTATTGCGAAGCGCTACAGTAAAGAAATTTATGGTAGGTTACGAAATGTTCGGATCTCCACAACGCGACATTACTGCAGAAATTGCTGCAAAGATGATTCGGGAACTGATTTAACGTTTTACAAACCATATTTTTATATAAACCTGATGTGTTTTCAAAACACATCAGGTTTTTTAGTTTAAACTGTTAATAATAGATAAAATGGGTGTTAAAGTGTATTAATTTCTTACCTCAGATAAACAATAAAGCTTTAATTTGAATATCAATCATTATAAACAAAAAGTTGAAGTACGTTATTTTTATTCTTTTACCTTTTTCAATGCTTTCTCAAAACATCACAGGAAAAGTATACGATAGTGAAACAACAGTTAAAGGGATGAAAGTTTTCAACCTTAGCAACCAAAATGGAACATATACAGATAACGAAGGAAACTTTACAATAAAAGCAACCATAGGAGATACACTTTCATTTCATTCTATATTCCACGATAAAAAAATTATAAAACTTACTAAGTTTCATTTTAATGATATAATAGTTATAGAACTAAGTAAAACCGTAAATAAACTTAATGAAGTACTAATACAAAGTGATACAAAACAAAAGGCTTTTAATCAAGCTAAAACAGAAGCCACTATAAACGAACAAATCTCTAACGATATAAAATCAAATCCTCACCTATATGGTTCTTCTTCTAAATATGGACTTGACATTGTTAGAGTCATTGGTTTAATAGGTAAGCTTCTCAAAAAGAAAAACAAAAAGAATAGTAATGTAATCCCTATATCTCATAAATCATTAGATTCTTTGTTTTCCAATAGTTCCTTTTTTAATAATGAACTACTTTCTGAAAATTTAGATATACCCAAGAACTATAAAAATCTCTTTTTTGATTATTGTGAAACAAAAAATCTAAATGAAGAATTACTCAAAAATAAAAATGAAATGATACTTCTAGATAGCTTGATTACTTACAGCCGATCGTTTCTAGAAATAATTGAAGCATCGAAAAAAAAGTAGAACTCACACACTTTAAATCCCCATTTTAAAGGAAATAGCTATTTCAATAGAAACCGTACAACAGGGTATTGAGGAATTATTTTTAATTAAAATAAAGACCATTATACTAAAACCTAGCTTCAAAAGTTATATTTTTATCCAAATAATTTTGATTTACATGAAGCGCTATCTATATTTCGCACTTACCATAGTTTTTATTACACTTTGGAGTTCTTGCAGAAAAGATTTTGAATTTTCACCAAGTACAGGCAACCTCGAATTTTCGAAAGACACGGTTTATTTAGACACGGTTTTTACCAATATAGGTTCCAGTACATACAACTTAAAAGTCTATAACAGAAGTAGTGACGATATTTCTATACCATCATTAAGATTAGCCTTAGGGGAAGCTTCTAATTACAGATTAAATGTGGATGGGGTTTCTGGCAAAGTTTTCGAAGATATCCCTATTTTGGCCAAGGATAGTATCTTTATTTTTGTAGAATCGACTATAGACATTAATAATTTCCCAAATCCAGATGGTAATTATTTATATACCGATCAAATTGAATTCGACGCCGGTTCTAACCTTCAAAAAGTAGAACTCGTTACCTTAGTACAAGACGCTGTGTTTATTTACCCCAATCGGGATAACACCACAAAAGTTATAGAAACCCTAGTCTTCAATGTTGACGGGAAACTATTTAAAAGCAAAATACAAGGACGAGTACTATTACCGTCTGAACTTACTTTTACCAACGAAAAACCCTATGTCATTTATGGTTTTGCAGCCGTACCAAATGGTGAAACCTTAACCATTGATGCTGGAGCCAGAATACATTTTCATAACGATTCCGGACTTATGGTTACCAGTGGCGCTTCATTACAAGTAAATGGTATGTATAGTAACGATCGGGATGTATTAGAGAATGAAGTTATTTTTGAAGGGGATCGTTTAGAGCCCAATTTTTCAGATAAACCTGGACAATGGGGAAGTATTTTGCTGTTAGACGGTAGTCTTAGTAGCTCCATAAACTACGCCACTATTAAAAATGCAACAACAAGTATTTATTGCGAAGGCAACCCAAATGGGATTTCAGATAAACTTACTATAACCAATTCTCAAATCTATAATTCCAGTAACCATGGTATAGTTGGATTAAATACATCTATAGCAGCCGAAAACACGGTTATTAATAACTCTGGAGGCGTATCTTTTGCAGGGACTTTAGGCGGTAAATACAACTTTACCCATTGCACTGTTGCTAATTATTGGAATAATGGTTTTAGACAATTTCCGACTATCTGGATAGACAATCGTAATATAGGTGACAATGAAAATGTTACAGTGGCAGATTTAGCTGAAGCTAATTTTAATAATTGCATTATTTATGGAAATGATAATGCCGAAATTAGGTTTGAGGAGTTTGAAAATGAATCCGTTGTATTTAATTTTAAATTTACCAACTGCTTAATTCGTTTTGACGACCGTAGTAATGAATTTACCGGTCCAAACTACGACTTTGATGATACCAATCATTATGAAGGAAATATTTTTAACGAGAATCCCGATTTTAAAGATCCGTCTTTAAATCAATTTATTATTGGTGCAGAATCTGCTGCCATTAATAAAGGACTCCCCGGATTTGCTACTCAAGTTCCTTCAGACATCTTGAATGTTAACAGAACAGCATCTCCCGATTTAGGAGCTTATCAGCATATTGTTTTCCCTGAGGAAGACAACTAATACTAAAATATTCTTACTAGTACCACTGTTTTTAATCTTGATTTTGTAAAAAAACTAAACTAACTTAGTTTAACAATCGATAAAAGTTCATTGAAACGGAACTTTATTTTTGCATTATAATCAATTAAACAAACTATATAAATGAAAGCATTATTTTTTTTATCGTTAACACTTTTTGCTGCAAACGGTATACAAGCACAATGGACTGAAAATGGGACATCAATAGAAACACAAAAAAACTTGAAGATTACTAATCCAGAAGGTAGATTTTTTTCAATAGATAATAATAGTAGCTCTATCGAGCCTGTAAAATTTTATTTATCAGGTAATAATTATACAAGAGGATTACAATTAGGAAGAGATGATGAAAATCATAGTATATTTATTAAAGGCGAACTAAAAGCTTATAAGGAAATAAAAGCATATAATGATATAAGAGCTTTTAAAAATATGATGTTCACAAACCCAGAAGATAGACATTTCTCAATAGAAAACAGCAATAGTGCAACTGAACCTGTAAAGTTTTATTTGTCAGGTTATAATTATGATCGGGGATTGCAATTAGGAAGAGACGATGGGAATCATAAAATCATACTTAATGGAAAAGTAGGAATTGGGACATCAAACCCTAGTGGTTGGAAACTTGCTGTGAATGGTCAAATAAGAGCAAAGGAAATCAAAGTAGAAACTGGTTGGTCTGATTTTGTTTTTTATGATGATTACAAATTGCCAACCCTACAAGACGTGGAAAATCACATAAAAGAAAAGGGACATCTTAGAGACATTCCTAGTGCTAAAGAAGTTCAAGAAAATGGAATTTTTCTTGGAGAAATGGATTCTAAATTACTTCAAAAAATTGAGGAATTGACTCTTTATACAATCTCCCAAGAAAAAAAATTAAAATCTCAAGACTTGAAAATTGAAAGACTTGAAAAAGAGAACGAATCTTTAAAACTTTTGGCTGTTGAATTCTTAGAATTGCAAAAAAGATTAGAAAAATTGGAAAAGTCAAGGTAGTTACTATTTTATTGCGTCTGTTCTCCTACGGAAAATTCTCGTCTATAGGGCAGCAACTATCCTTAATACTAAATGTTAAACGAACAAATCTAAAAATATTCGATTACTAATTATAAATAAAAAATCCTGCTTTACGCAGGATTTTTCAATAACACTTAATTATTAACTTATACAAATAAAGGTTTATCCTTCATCATTGCATTTACTTTATCTTTAACAGCTTCTAGAGCCGATTCGTTTTCATAATTAACAATAACGTCATCAACCAATTCAGCAATAGCCAACATATCGTCCTCTTTTAAACCACGCGTAGTAACGGCAGCAACGCCTAAACGAATTCCAGACGTTACAAATGGCGATTTATCATCAAAAGGCACCATGTTTTTGTTTACTGTAATATCTGACTTAACCAAAGCCTGTTCCGCATCCTTACCAGAAAGATTCTTATTACGTAAATCAATTAACATACAATGGTTATCCGTTCCTCCAGAAATAATATTATATCCTTTAGAAACTAAAGCTTCAGCCATAGTTGCTGCATTTTGCTTAACCTGTAATTGGTAATTTAAAAAATCGTCTGTTAATGCTTCTCCAAAGGCAATCGCTTTAGCAGCAATAATGTGCTCTAATGGCCCTCCTTGATTTCCTGGGAAAACAGCAGAATCCAACAACGAAGACATTTTTCGAAGGTTTCCATTCTTTAAAGTAATTCCAAACGGATTTTCAAAATCTTCTCCCATCATGATAATTCCTCCTCTTGGACCTCTTAACGTTTTATGGGTTGTAGTAGTTACGATATGGCAATGTGGTATTGGGTCGTTTAAAATACCCTTAGCAATTAATCCAGCAGGGTGCGATATATCTGCCATTAAAATAGCTCCAACACTATCAGCTATAGCTCTAAAACGTTTAAAATCAATATCGCGAGAATATGCAGAAGCACCAGCAATAATTAATTTTGGCTGCTCCTTAGTAGCGATCTCTTGTATTTTATCATAATTTAAAACACCTGTCTCCTGCTCTACCCCATAAAATACAGGATTATACAATTTACCCGAAAAATTTACTGGAGAACCATGCGTTAAATGCCCACCATGAGACAAATCGAAACCTAAAATTTTATCACCAGGTTTTAAACAAGCTGCAAAAACCGCTGTATTTGCCTGACTTCCAGAATGTGGTTGTACATTTACGTATGCCGCACCAAACAATGCTTTTGCCCTATCGATAGCAATCTGCTCAACTTCATCAACAACCTCACAGCCACCGTAATATCGTTTTCCTGGGTAACCTTCAGCATATTTGTTTGTTAACACAGAGCCAGCAGCCTCCATAACCTGGTCGCTTACAAAATTCTCTGATGCAATAAGTTCAATACCATGTAGTTGGCGTTCTTTTTCAGCTTGAATAAGTTCAAAAATTTGTTCGTCGCGTTGCATAAAATTAAATTATGGTTAAATATTCGGCAAAAATAGGAAATAGAATAGTTAATCACATCAAAAAAGGTTTATTTACAATGAAGTTTTTAACCATTTTATTAACGATTATATGAAATCTATATTTTCATACATTTTTTCAATTAAAATAAAAAAAATGTGTAGGTTTGATGTGAATTTAATAAACTATAAATATAAAACCAGTTATGCCGTTATCAGCTAACAATCCAGATAGAAAGTCGTGGTTACACGTAGACAAGAACTCTGATTTCCCAATTCAGAATATTCCCTTTGGTGTTTTTTTAACCAGAGATGATATCATTACCATAGGAACACGTATTGGAGATACAGCCATAGACCTAGGTGCTTTACATCAATTGGGGTATTTTGATGGTATCCCTTTAACAGAAGATATTTTTCTTCAAGACACGCTAAATGATTTTATTGCTGACGGTAGAAAAACATGGCGGTTGGTACGTAATAGAATTGCAGAAATTTTCGATTCTGAAAACACAACACTAAAAAATAACAAAAAACATAAGGAGATTGTATTATTTCGTTTAGATGAAATTGAAATGCAATTACCAGTACATATAGGCGATTACACCGATTTTTACTCAAGCAAAGAACACGCCACTAATGTAGGCACTATGTTTAGAGACCCAGATAATGCTTTATTACCAAATTGGTTACACATACCCGTTGGATACCATGGTAGAAGTTCTTCTATTATTCCTTCTGGAATACCAGTTCACAGGCCACAAGGTCAAACGTTACCGGGAGATTCTAAAGCACCTGTTTTCGGTCCAAGTAAATTAGTCGATTTTGAATTGGAAATGGCATTTATAACTACAGATGCTAACGATTTAGGAGAATCTATTCCAATTGAAGAAGCCGAAGAATATATCTTTGGACTCGTTTTATTTAACGATTGGAGTGCTAGAGATATTCAAAAATGGGAATATGTACCATTAGGACCGTTCTTAGCCAAAAATTTTGCTTCTTCAATCTCTCCATGGATTGTAACACTTGATGCCTTGGAACCTTACAGAGTTGAAGGGCCAAAACCTATAAAACCGCAGCTAGATTACCTTAAATACAAAGGAAAAAAGAGTTTTGATATCAATTTAGAAGTTGCCATACAACCAAAAGGCGCTAAGGAAACTGTAGTAAGCAAATCCAATTTTAAATATATGTACTGGAATATGGCACAACAATTAACCCACCATACGATTAACGGTTGTCCTGTAAATTCTGGTGATATGATGGGAAGTGGTACCATTTCCGGACCTACTCCTGATTCTTACGGTTCTATGCTGGAACTTTCTTGGAAAGGAGAAAAACCTATTAAAATGAAGGATGGTACCGAACGTAAGTTTATTAACGATCATGATACTGTTATTATGAGAGGTTTTTGCGAAAAAGATGGTACACGCATCGGTTTTGGTGAAGTTTCTACGAAATTACTTCCAGTGTATAAGAAATAACACAACACCCTGTAATACAAAGCCTTAAAGCTAAAAATATTAAAATATTCTTTTAACTTTAAGGCTTTGGCATTATATTTGGCTTGCCAACTATAATAACCTTAAACCCAATTCTATGAAAAGATTACTACCTATCTTAATAGTTCTATCTATGCTTACAGCCTGTGGAGGAAAAAAACAGGTAGAAGCAGCTGTTAATTCTGGTAACTACGATCAAGCCATTACAACAGCATTAAATAAACTTAGAACTAACAAAAACAAAAAACGTAAATCTGATTATGTTTTAATGCTTCAAGAAGCTTACCACAAGGTGGTAGAACGTGACTTAAATACCATAAACCATTTAAAAAAAGATAAAAATCCTGAATTATTCAAAGAGATTTACGAAAGGTATATGGATTTAAATTCGCGCCAAGAGGCTATTAAACCCGTATTACCATTATTTGTAAACGGAAAGGAAATTACTTTTAATATCAACGATTACAGTAATGAAATTGTACAGTCTCGTGAAAATGTTTCCGATTTTTACTATGAAAAAGGTCTGGATTTATTAGAATTAGACGACAAAGTTCAAATAAGAGAAGCTTACAATGTATTAGGCTATATCGAGTCTATTAATCCAAACTACGAGAAGACCAGAGAGTTAATGCAAGAGGCACACGAACGTGGTATTTCTTATATAAGCGTAACCATTGAAAATCGTACCAATCAAATGATTCCGCAACGTTTAGAAGATGACTTGTTAAATTTTGATACATATGGATTAAATCAATTCTGGACAGTTTATCATGCGCAACCCAATAAGAATACAGCTTACGATTATGCCATGCAGTTGCAATTAAAACAAATTAACATTTCACCAGAGCGTATTCAAGAACGTGAATTTGTTAGAGAAAAAGAAATTGTTGATGGTTGGAAATATGAACTAGACGAAAAAGGCAATGTTGCTAAAGATAGTCTGGGTAACGATATTAAAATTGACAAAATAGTTAAAGTAAAGGCAAGATATAACGAGTTTGTTCAAATAAAATCTACTCAGGTTGTAGCAGATGTAGTTTATTTTGACACTAAAACAAAACAGTTGTTGGACACGTTTAGAATTGATAGTGAATTTATCTTCGAAAATCATTTTGCCAATGTACGAGGCGACGAAAGGGCTTTAGAATCTGAAGATATTAGAATATTAAATAACAGAAGAGTCCCCTTCCCTAGTAACGAACAAATGGTTTATGACACCGGCGAGGATTTAAAACTCAAACTAAAAGATATTATTAGTTCCTATAACAGGATTAGAGGTTAGTTTTAGTAAACGACCATACCTCCTCTATAACTACTATAATTAGATTAATGTTTTACCCAATCTGGTATGCGAACTCTTTTTCTCATACTTTTTGGGTAAACATTTAATTGAATCAATTTACCATCTTTCAATTCAACTTCTAAAACGGTCTTTTGGGGAGCATGTAGTTTAAACTTCACATCCCAATCTTTAGGCCAAGCAGGAAATAAAAAAATAGAATCATCATGGGTTTGCATAAGCATTTCCTGTAAGTTTATCATTCCGGAACCGCCATGATCAACATCTGGAAGCCAATCAGGTCCAGAGTGCCAAAAAGCAGGAAACTTATTCTTAGCATTATCTAATTTATCTATCACTAAACGAGCTGCCTCATCTTTTAAACCTAATCTAGCGGCAAATATACCTACCTGACTCCAGCAAGCTGTAAACTTCCTTTTTGCGTTAGATTCACCATAATAATAAGTATTAACTGCAACATCTAAATCGGGTTTGTGAATGCCATAAATACCATACGGAAAAACGGGATATAACTCTGGTATTTCCTGATTAGCCACATACTCCCAACTTTCAGCCGGTTTTATAACTTTATGACCTTCTTTTATGTCTAATGGAATTTCAGGAATTCTGTTTTGATATCCAGTATAATATTCCTTTTCTTTCTTAGATACATATTTCTTAGGCAACTCCAACATTCTATGCAATATGGCTGTTAACGCAGATAGCACATCACTAGGATTTTTAGCTATTTTATACATCTCAGCAGCTGTAGATGGAAAAAATACCAATTTCCCATTTTTATCAAGAGATTTACCTGTTTCTTCTTTTAATCTATATTTATAATGCTGATCGAAAAACAGCAATGAACTTTTAATAAATGGTAAATAATCTGATATATCATTTCCCGAAAACTTATAATAATCTAAGATCATCAAGGAGAACTCTAATTGATTCACATAATGATAGTTAACAAATGTATTCGTTTGCACACCAAACGCTACATTTGGATCACGTTTTCTATTACCAGAATCAAATCCCCAACCACCAGCAAACGGAAGTCCAAAATTTTCTAATTGCTCTGTAAAACTTGCTCCTTCATGATTCCAATAAACTTTAGTACGTGCCTCTGCTGCAGACAAAGCCCTGGTATAAAAATTAAATTGAGGAGGCATTAAATCGAAATCACCAGACTTTAACATAGGCCAATATACCAATCGTTGATTTTGAGCAGTAAAACTTCCTCCACCCCAGGCTCTGAAATCAGGAGTCCAATCGTAATTTTTTGCAGTAAAAATAGGGTCTACCGTAAATAAACTTCCATTAAATTTAGATGGGTATTTTCCATAGGCATTACAGCCCAAGATATAACGAAATAATTGATAATTTCTTCCAACTTGCCAAACAGAATCGACAGGATTGGGTTTATTGGTATTTAAAAGAATATAACTTCTATTCCAATAACTTTGCCACCAATCTACTGTATTTTTAAATGCACTTTTATCTGATTTATCTTCTAAACGTGTATTATTCAATGTTGAACCCCACTCATCTAGAGTCTCATATTGCCCTGTATTTAGTGCCAGTTTTATATGATGCTTTTTTGATGGTTCTTCAGATTTTATTTTCCATGCTTTATAATCAGTAGATACATGTTTTCCAGTATCGGTACCATTAGCAACCATCCCTTCTCCATATAAAACGCCTCCAAATGTTCTGTTTAATTGCGTATTGGGAACTTGATCCTTTACTTCTTCTAATCCTTGTTGCTTAATTATAAAGTTATATAATAATTTGTCGGTTTTATTATGATGATACCATTGCACTGCATCTTTTTGAAAGCTAACAGAGTCTTTATAAGTAGTAACCGTTCCCGGAAAACCTGAATAACTAAAACAAGAATGACGAAGTCCTAGAGGTATTTCAAGATCATCAAATCTCCAAGACTCATATTGAGCATGCAATTTCACAGGAATATCACTTATAGCCTCAACATGTATTACAGGTTTAAATACATCTACCCAAAGCTTAAATTCAATATGGCCATCTGTATTTTGAGATTTGATCAAAATATAACCCTCATTTATTTTGAGCTCCTGCGAGAAACTCATACCATTTTCAAACAAATTTGGCTCAGAAGATATACGTACCCGTCCATGTTTTAACATCTGATTGTTCTCATCAAACGTTCCAGATTGGCCTATGTAAAAAAGTAGTTCATTGTTTTCTACCCATACGTTAAGCCCAACATCGCCACCACCAAGAGGCATCGATTCTAATGCGTTTTTACTTTGGTTTTCCCAAACCACATTGTAATTTTCTGGAAGTTTTTGAGTTTGGGAATAAGTAAATTTTATGAGACAATTTAAACAAATTAATAAAAAAATAGTGCTTCGCATCGGGGTATATATATTCTTCAAATTTATAGAATACTATAACAAAAAGTGGCATACAATTAAACCAATCTGTTTAATAAATTGTTCACACAACGCCCAGTTTTAATGCAGGTTCGATTTAATAGCCATTAATTTTCAATTAGTTACATTAAAGACAACCCTAAAATCCCCTCAAGGGCAATGTCTTTTAGTTAAGAGTTTTTAAGTTCTCAATGTCAGGTTGAGCCTTTCGTCTACGCTCAAGACAGGCTAAAGTCGAAACCTCTTTATTCATTGATGCTAAAAAGTTCTCGACTGCGCTCGAACAGACATAAATTTCCTTAACTAAACGACATTGCCCTCAAGGGGACAATTTTACCGAGTGAGATTCCTCCCTCGAGGGAGGATTAAGGAGGGTGTGTTTAAACACAAAATATTTTATAAGCATAACAATCAGTACTTTACAATGAAATTATTATATGTATCTAAAGTCAAATGACTTCATGCTTCTTGCAATATGGTTTTCTGAGTTAAGTTTCAACAAACCCTATAAATTCTTGAATACTACAACGGTTCTGCAATGCGAAACCTGAATTCAATAAAAAAAGCAGAGGTAATACCATGAGTCATGTGTATTACCTCTGCTTTTATCAAATAATCTGTGTCAAAAAAACTAATTAATTCCCAGTCTTTTTTATCCAAGTATTTATTTTCTCTTCTAGTAATTGCAATGGAATACAACCTGTTTCCAGCACCTGATTATGAAACTCGCGAATATCAAACTTATCGCCTAAAGCTTCTTCTCCTTTGGCGCGCAATTCTATAAGTTTTAATTGGCCTATTTTATAAGACAATGCCTGTCCCGGATTAGCCATATAACGCTCTATTTCACTAATAATACTATCTTCTGCCTCTGCTTCGTTTTCTAATGAATACGCAATAGCCTGTTCTCTGGTCCAACCCTTAGCATGAAGTCCGGTATCAACCACCAGACGGATCGCACGATGAATTTCAGAACTTAGCATTCCAAAGTATTGATACGGATCTTTATAAAGTCCTAATTCTTTCCCCATAGATTCTGTATACAGCGCCCATCCTTCACCATAAGCACTATACCATAACGTTTTTCTAAAGTCTGGTAATTCCGTACTTTCTTGTGCTAATGATATTTGAAAGTGATGTCCTGGAATGGCTTCATGTAAAAACAAATCTTCCTTATCGAAAAGGTTATATTCTTCTACTACTGGAATTGGTGTATAGAAAATACCTGGTCTTGTTCCATCCAATGAACCCGGATTATAATTAGCTGCTGCCGATTTTTCTCTAAATGGCTCCGTTCTTCTTACTTCAAAAGGAGTTTTTGGTTTATTTCCGAATAGCTTATCTATTTGAGGTTTCATAACCTGATGAATACTATCGTAAAACGCAATTACCTGAGAACGCTCTGTAAACGGCATTAAATCTTTATTGGTTCTTACATGATCGAAAAAAGCCTTTAAATCGCCTTTAAACCCAACTTCTGCTTTAACAGCTTCCATTTCCGAACGAATTCGAGCGACCTCACGTAAACCTAATTCGTGAATTTCATCAGCCGTCATATTAGTAGTTGTGTACTTTTTTATCTGATGCTTATAATAGGCATCTCCTAACGGCGTTTCATTAATACCGCTCGAGGCTCTTCCTTTAGCCATATAGTCTACTTTTAAAAACTCTGCCATTTGTTTATGGGCTGGCATAATTTTATTCTGAACCATATTTGTGTAAGCATCGGTAAGCTCCTTTTGCTCTGCTTCTGTAAAGCTTTCTGGCATATTCTTAATTGGAGAAAAGTACAGATGATCCTCTACATTACCTTCAGATAAAGATTTAAATTGAGGCACTACTTTTACTATTAAAGATTTTGGCAACACATAACCGGTTTCCATACCTTCCTTCATCTTATCAATAGCCGTGTTTAACCATACTAAATAAGCATCTACACGAGTTAACCAATCTTTATAATCCTGTACCGTTTTAAATGGCTGCGCATTGCTTCCTCCAGCGTATTGATTAAAATCCAGATTCTTAGACCACATTTGATCTATCGGCATCAAGTCCTTTTTAAAAGTCATCGCCTCTAAATTGATATCGCAATCCCATTCTAAAACAGCTTTACTCATTTTTTCTGTTTCTGTTAAAAGTGATGCATCAATTTCAGCCAATGCTGTTTTATATTTTGTGTAATAGGCCTTCTTTTTTGCTTTGTATTCATCCGATAATACATTCGGGTATTCAGTATTAAACCTACTATCTCCGGCATTGGTGGCCTTCATAGGGTCTAATTCGAGTCCTTCCTCACTGTAATTTTTAAGAAGTTCTGCAAAATTTAAAGCAGGTGCTTGTTCTTTTTTAGAGTTTTCATTTTTGCATGAAATCAATAAAATAATAAAAGAAAATAAAACTAGTCTACGCATTTTATCTGTATTTTAAGTATAAGCCGTAAATATATTCTTTTTGAGAAAAAAACTCTTGACGTATTATTAAATTAACATATTATACTGATTTCACCATACAGGTTTTCTAAAAAAATAATAACTGAATTGTTAACAAAATACGCGCAACCTTTTCTTATATTTCACATCTATTAAGAAATTTACGTGAATGAAAAAGCTCCTCTTCTTAACTTTAATTTTTTCAATTAACGTTTCTTGTTTTTATTTTGGTAATGATGATGACGATATAACAGACCCTATCCATTCTGCCTATGAAGCTGTGACTATTAGCAGAGAGAGTCTTGAGAATTCTACCGAATTAATCGGCGTTCAACCTTCCAAAGAATCAGGAAAAATATATGTTAAAGACCACTATTTAATTATAAATGAGCCTTATAAGGGGTTTCACATTTATGATAATTCAAACCCAGAATCTCCAATAAAAATCGGCTTCTTAAAAATTTTAGGTTCTACAGATATATCCATTAAAGGCAATGTTATTTACGCTAATAATGCCATAGATTTAATTGCAATTACAATCAATCCGGCATTCAATGAAATTGAAGTGACAAAACGGGTGAAGAACATTTTCCCAAAACTGGTTTCACCAGATGGTTTTTATCATAATTCGGAATCTAAAGAAGAAGAAATTGTTTTAGACTGGAATTTAAAAACAAACTAAGCTATGAAAAATTACATCTATATTCTGTCTTTTTTTTGCATTTTGGCTTGTGATTCCGATAGTCAATCCGATTCTTTAAGCTCCGATACCGGTCAGGGTGGTTCTTTAGCCCAATTTACAATTGCTGGCAACTATCTTTATACAGTGGATGAATCATTCTTAAATGTGTTTAACATTGTAAACCCAGAATCTCCTGTTCAAGTAAATACATCATACATCGGATTTGATATAGAAACCTTATTCCATTACGATAATAATCTTTATGTGGGTTCACAAACGGGCATGTTTATTTACAACCTAGACAATCCCGAAGCTCCTAAACAATTAGCCTCTGTATCTCATTTTAGGGCTTGTGACCCCGTGGTTGCAAATGACACACATGCTTTTGTAACTCTAGATGGAAGTACGGGCTGTGGTGGCAGTATTAGTGCCTTGGAGATTTACGACACCAGTCAACTAACCGCTCCTATGTTAGTGTCTCGACGAAACTTAATTGCTCCTAAGGGTTTAGGGCTTTATAACAATTATTTGTTTGTTTGCGATGATGAAGTTAAAGTTTTCGATATCTCTAACCCAGATGAATCAGTATTGGTAAATGCCATTAATATAAGTGCTTTCGATGTTATTGTAAGAGAAAATCATCTTATTCTAATAGGAGAAAACAATGTATTCCAATACCAATTAAATCCTAACGATATTAAAAACATTAAAGAATTAAGTGTTTTGAATATTTAAAATAGTTATGACAAATAATAAAGCAGATAAAAATTAATCTTTCTCTATTTTATATATTTTCAAGTGTTAAGGAAATAAATTCTTCAATACTATCTGCAACATGGTTAATGTTAAACAGCGCTTGGGAATAACTTAAATTGTAACCATTAAATTATAAAAGCGATTATTTATTTATCAAAAGCTTTTTTACTATAGATCTATCATTAGAATAATTAACGACTACACAATAGAATCCTGAATTTAAATCACTAATATCTATAGTTATTTGCTCTGAATTTGAATTAAAAGACTTACTAAATACTTTCTGACCAATACCATTCGTTATTTCGATTTTTTTAATTGAATAATACGATTTGTTCAAATCTATATAAAGTAACCCAGATGTTGGATTTGGATAAATTTTGACTCGATCAGGTTTATCAATTATATGATTGTTTAGTTTAGGTGGTATTAGTTTCTCTATTGAAATACCTTGTAAACCACTATTATAAATCAATTGAACATCTTCTTCAGTCAGTACAGTATTGAACATGGCTAGTTCGTCAATCTGTGCATTTATTTCTCTTCCCGCACAACAAGGGTCGTCTCCAATCCACCAGTTCCCTCCTGTAATGTATGATGTAATACTACTGTTTGCAGACGTAACAAGCGAACCATCTAGATAAAGATTCTGTTTTCCGGAATCATCCCAAGTCATAATTATATGATGCCAAGTGCCAACATAAACATTAGTACCTGAGTCTATACCTTGACTATTATAACGCGCATCGATATTTGGATTATTATTCTCTACCGATAAGCCCCAATTATAAATATTACTTGTTGTAGGGTTATTACGGGTAGTTATTATCCCTTTATAGCCACCAGTAACATCCATATTCAACCAAACAGAGATACTTAATTTATTCGTCCCAAATAAAGGATCTGAGGGCACGATAAATTTATCATTTTCCCCGCCACTTAAATCTGTTGCGTTGCCTTCAACCCCAATATTCCAATTTGTATTTGTGCCATTCTGCCAAATAGCATCTGCATCTCCAATAATGTCTTTAGCAACCCCACCACTCGTTTCATTAAAGTTCCAATAAGCCACGGGACTTTCTGATAAAAAGGTACCTGTTGGGGTTTCATATACTTTCTTAAGCCTTAGGTAATTTACAATCCAACGATCCGTTTGTCCGCCTTGATCGGAAAATTCAATATTTAGCTCACCATCTTCAACAACCACATAATCTAGAATTACAGAAAACTGATTCTTGTTGGTACTAAGCAAACTTCTAATCGTTTTACCTTCTGCCTTAATAAGGATATCATCATATTCATTATCAATATCCCCAATGCCGAACTTAAGCTCCCAGATACCATTTTGAACTTCAAGATTCAACGTTGCCGGCTCAACACCTGTTATATGATCTCTATTTATGTTAGAAATTTCTAAATTTGTTTCTCTGTTTGTCGCTGAAGGCTTAGTTCCTGTCCAATATTTCTTTCCAGATGACTGCGGGGAAATTCGTTTCCATCCGCTTTGAACCGGAGATTCGCTTGTACCAAAATCGTACTTATACGTTGCTGCCAATGGCATATCATCGAAACCATAATAAACAAATTCATTGATGGTCTCAGGGTCATACACCCCTTCCGGATCGTAAGAAGGCACACCATCAAAGTGATTTTTTATGTTTTTCCGATATTCATCCTTATCAGGCATATCCCTCCTATATTCATCAAGATATAAACCTATATCATCAAAAGGAATATTAAACCCTGAACAATTTTCTCCATTTTTAAAGTTGAAATTCAAAACTGATGGTTGTTCAAAAACATCTAAGGACGATAATTTGTTATTGTTACTATACGATATATATTGAGGTACTTGATCCATAGCTACGTTTTCTCCACCAAACCAAGTATTTTCAACATTGTTAAAAAAACAGTTGTTTTCAACAGTAACTTCTAATGGCCAATAACGGTCTTTCCTTTGATTAATAATGGTGCG
This sequence comes from Flavivirga eckloniae, assembly GCF_002886045.1. Taxonomy (NCBI): domain Bacteria; kingdom Pseudomonadati; phylum Bacteroidota; class Flavobacteriia; order Flavobacteriales; family Flavobacteriaceae; genus Flavivirga; species Flavivirga eckloniae. The sequence goes on from NZ_CP025791.1 coordinate 507,678, forward strand.
CATTAACGGGTATTTTGTTGCCCAAAAAGGATTGTTCCAACCTTCAACACCTACTATTTGCTCAAGTCTGTAGATATAGTCCATTTTATCACCTCTAGCTAAGGAGCCATTCTCATACAATATTGATTTTTGATACATGTCTTCCGAACCAATATTATTATTATAAATCCCCCAATACCCTTCAATAAAAAGATTTTCATTGGCCTCTTGCCCCGCTCCTCCATTAAGCAATATTGCTCTGTGAGCTGCTTTGTAAAAAACATTGCCATAGGTATTATCTCCCATGTCCCTGTCATCTAAATAAATACCGCCTTTAGGATGTAATTGAGGCACACACATTAAATGATGTAAAAAATTATAACGTATTGTATTGCCCCACGAACTCCAATCTGCTCCCGTATAAATAGCACCTCCATCCCCTTCGGTTATTTGAACGCTGTATATTTCATTTTTCTCAATAAGCTGATCATTCCCGCTCCAGATAATGGCTTGCCCGGAAATGTTATGAATCAGATTATTAGCAACATGATTTCCAGCTCCCCTTAAACGAATACATCGTGAACCGGCTTCGGTTAATTCTTTCTGATAAATATGTGAGTTAAGCAAATAATTATTAGCTACCACAATATTATTTGGAGTAACATAGCCTCCTTCTAAATTTACTGCATTTAAATTGTCAACAAAATCGCAACCAACAACTCCATTATTAAAACTTACATTATTCTTAGGAGTAATTACAACTCCATATCGAGCATTGAATTTAAATGTACAACCTGCTACCTGATTATGATCGCCTCCCTCGATATAAACGGCATTTCTCCCATTAGAAAAAACAAGATCTCTTATAACAATATTTGATGCGGAATTTAAATGAAATAATTTGTCGGTTTGACCAACTAATATTTCTTCGTTGTTTGCAATCTCTTCATGAGGATATAAAAATAGAGACTGAGAATCAATATCAAAATAATACTCTCCCGGACTATCCAATTCACACAACACATTCAAGATTTTAAACCTTCTTGGTACACTTGCTCCAGAATTAATACCATAAGTCGTGTAATCTGCCAACTTAATTCTTTGCCCATCGATGCTGGCAACAGTTCTAAATTCTTTATGCCAATCTGGACCAAGATGCCCTGCCACTGTCATTTTTTTAGTCCTTAAAAACTCTGCTTCTGCCAAATTAGAAAGAGGTTCAATGGATTGAAATTCACCCCCAATGGGATTTTCAATACTCCATTCTGGCTTCGGACCATCACGTACAACACTATGCCAAGCTACTCCTTTCTCTATCCCTTTGCTTTTATCCATATGTACAAAGCCAAGGTTTGGCCAAGATGCTATTTTGTATGGCTTACCAAAAAGGTTGATTTTGGAATCACTTGGGTGATTATTAATTATAGTTTCAACCACTTCAGTAGGTAAATCATTAATCACCCATATTTTTCCTCTGGCCTCCGGATGAAAACGGTTTAACCAAATATTATCAGTCACTATATTGGCACTAGATACTAAAAATGGTACGCCTCCACTAATAATTACTTGCTCTGGAACTCCTTCATTTAAATAAGCCCTGTAACTTATCGATTTATTAACCTCTCCTGAATCTTCAGTACCGATTACAAAATTGTTTGAACGGAAATAAGTTCCTGCTCTCATCCAAACAGTTACAGATTCTGGAAGTACTCCTCCGTTTTGTGTTTTAAGGTCTCTAATGGCGCTTCTGGCTTTTTCCAGAGTAGCAAAAGGTGCAGACTTAGTACCTGAATTACTATCACTCCCATTGGTTGCAATAAAAAACTCTTGAGTTAATCCATTTTTAAAAGCAAATAAGAATACCAAAAGAAATAGACTTATATGTCTTATCCTATTCATGGATTTTGTTTAAATATTTCAATTTAAAGAGCTTGCCTAAATTTTAGTTCTTGACTACGCAGGGGTCACTTAAAATTTTACGCAAAACCTTAAATATAAAAAGGTTAGACAAACCAAATTAGACTTTAATTATTAAAATATCAATTAAAACCGACAGCGAATTCACTTAAAAACAAAATGGCATATATATTAGAACATTTTATCTACTAATTTTTCCCAAACCCTTGTGTATTTAGTGTTTTATTAACTTTTGTGAAATAGCTACTTACGTTAAAGTTTATTGCTTTTTTTTGGGTTTTTAAGCATGAGCAATATAAAGTCGGGAGGCTCCGAATGATAAAATAAATTGCTTTTTAGACCTCCCTCTTTAATTTTTGGAGAATATTTTCAACTGAATGCCTCATTTGCTTGCCCCGAGGATCATTTACTAGCTCAGTATTACTAAATAAAGCTATTCAAATCAATTCCATTAATAGCACCATGAGAAGCATGTGCTACCACTACGCCATTTTTAATAACCAGTAATTGGGGCGATTCGTGTATTAATTGAAACTTGTATCCTACTTCATCAGAAACATCACGGTGGTTAAGCAAATCCAAATAATATAAATCCAAATCCTTTTCGGTTAAATTATAATCGTTAACAAACTGCCTCATCACCATACTACTAATACCACAACGTGTAGAGTGTTTAAAAATAACTTGTGTTTTGGTAGCAGATTTTTTTTCTATAAAATCCAATTGAGGTAATTCGTTTAAAGGAATCCAAGGGATCACTTTTTCTTCTTTCGTTTCACTAGTTCCTCCAAATATTTTATTAAATAATCCCATAGTAAATATTATACTTTTGTCGTTCCCTCTATATTTACCGAATTTGATTCAGTATTTTAGTAAGGAGAGAATCTCATTATACACTGTTTATTGAATTAATAAGTCGCAATACTTTTTAAATCTTACAAACTGACTAAAAGTCACTCCAATAAAGGCTTTACACGACATTTTGTCTTATAATTCCTAATGGTAAGATTATTGACTAAAACCTTGTGTAAAGAAAATAAAATTACTGTTATGAACTTAAATAATTATACTATAAAATCCCAAGAAGCCATTCAGCAAGCCCAACAAATTGCTCAAGGCTTCTCACATCAACAAATAGAAAACGAACACCTCTTTAAAGGTATTTTTGAAGTTGATGAAAACGTACTACCATTCATTTTAAAAAAGCTAAATGTTAATATTTCTATATTACAACAAGCTTTAGATAAACAATTAGAGAGCTTTTCGAAGGTTTCCGGTAGCGAACTCATGCTATCTCGCGAAACAGGAAAAAGTCTTAACGAAGCATCCATCATTGCTAAAAAAATGAAAGATGATTTCGTTTCTATAGAGCATCTTATTCTGGCTGTATTCAAATCCAATAGCAAAATAGCACAAATGCTAAAAGACCAAGGTGTTAACGAAAAAGGCTTAAAAGCTGCTATTGAAGAATTACGTAAAGGAGAAAACGTAACCTCACAAAGTCAAGAAGACACTTATAATTCATTAAATAAATACGCGAAAAACCTAAACCAATTAGCCAAAGACGGAAAATTAGACCCGGTAATTGGCCGTGATGAGGAAATACGACGTATTCTTCAAATTTTATCACGTAGAACCAAAAACAACCCTATTCTTGTGGGAGAACCGGGAACCGGAAAAACGGCTATTGCAGAAGGTTTAGCACATAGAATTATAGATGGCGATATTCCCGAAAACCTTAAAGACAAACAAATTTTTGCTCTAGATATGGGCGCCCTGATTGCTGGAGCTAAATTTAAAGGTGAATTTGAAGAACGCTTAAAGGCTGTAATAAAAGAAGTAACTACGAGCGAAGGTGACATTGTGTTATTTATTGATGAAATACATACCCTTGTTGGTGCCGGTGGCGGACAAGGTGCTATGGATGCGGCCAACATTTTAAAACCCGCTTTAGCACGTGGTGAACTTCGTGCGATTGGAGCCACTACTTTAGATGAGTATCAGAAATACTTTGAAAAAGACAAAGCGCTGGAACGTCGTTTCCAAAAGGTAATGGTTGATGAACCTGATACCGAAAGCGCTATTTCCATATTACGAGGGATTAAGGAAAAATACGAAACACACCATAAAGTTCGTATCAAAGACGAGGCTATTATTGGTGCCGTAGAATTATCTGAACGCTATATTACCAATAGGTTTTTACCAGATAAGGCTATAGATTTAATGGACGAATCTGCTTCTAAACTACGTATGGAAATCAATTCCAAACCTGAAGAACTGGATGTTTTAGATAGAAAGATCATGCAACTGGAAATTGAAATTGAAGCTATTAAACGTGAAAAAGATGAAGCGAAATTAAAGTCCCTCCAGTTAGATGTGGCTAATTTAAAAGAAACACGCAATGAAATTAACGCCAAATGGAAAAGCGAAAAAGAAGTTGTCGATAATATTCAAAATACAAAACAAGATATTGAAAACTATAAGCTAGAAGCAGAACGTGCAGAACGCGATGGTGATTATGGAAAAGTAGCGGAGCTACGTTACGGTAAGATTAAAGATGCTCAGGAACAGCTTGAAGTCTTTCAAAAACAATTACAAGCACAGTCTGAAAACTCATTGATAAAAGAAGAAGTAACCTATGAAGATATTGCTGAAGTAGTTGCTAAATGGACTGGTATTCCAGTAACCAAAATGGTGCAAAGCGAACGCGAAAAATTGCTTAAACTCGAAGCAGACCTACACAACCGTGTAGTGGGGCAAGATGAAGCTATTATTGCTGTTAGTGATGCCGTTAGAAGAAGTCGGGCTGGTTTGCAAAGCAATAAAAAACCAATTGGTACATTCCTGTTTTTAGGAACAACCGGAGTTGGAAAAACCGAGTTGGCTAAAGCCTTAGCTGAATATCTTTTTGATGACGAAAATGCCATGACCCGAATAGATATGAGTGAGTATCAGGAACGTCACGCTGTGAGTAGACTGGTTGGAGCGCCTCCGGGATACGTTGGATACGACGAAGGCGGACAGTTAACAGAAGCAGTGAGACGTAAGCCCTACTCTGTGGTACTTTTAGATGAAATTGAAAAAGCACACCCAGATACATTCAATATTCTTTTACAAGTATTAGACGAAGGACATTTAACCGATAACAAAGGGCGTCTAGCAGACTTTAAGAACACCATTATTATAATGACCTCAAACATAGGAAGTCATTTAATACAGGAACGTTTTGATGCTACAAAAGATATTGATACTGCTATGGAAGCAGCAAAAACAGATGTGCTTGGTTTATTAAAACAAAGTGTACGTCCGGAGTTTTTAAACAGAATTGATGATATCATCATGTTTACACCATTAAGCAAAGAAGATATTACAGCTATTGTTGGTTTACAGCTAAAAGCACTTACAAAAATGATAGGACAACAAGATATCACTTTCGATGCTACACCAGAGGCTATAGCTTATTTAGCAGAAAAAGGATACAATCCCGAATATGGTGCAAGACCGGTAAAACGTGTCATTCAAAAAGAAGTTTTAAATGCTTTGAGTAAAGAAATATTAGCAGGTAAAATCACCACAGATAGCATTATTCTGTTAGATGCCTTTGATGATGAATTAGTTTTTAGAAATCAAAAACTTCAAGCAAAATATTAATAGTCAAACATATATAAAACCTAGCGAAAACAACGAACAGTTTTTCGCTAAACCGCAAGCAACCTTTCTAATTTAACTGTATCTAATATATAAAACAAAAAATGCAATATGAAAATAGTTAGATTAAAAATGGTTGCTTTTGCTTTATTCATGGCAGCAAGTTTCGTTGCTTGCAGTGAAGACGATGGTGTACTCCTTGATATTACAAAAAAAACTGTAGTAACAAATGTTGCTGGAGATACAACGGGAGAAGTTGACAAGGAAATTCCTTTGGATATCACCTTCATTATTGATAATAATTGTGGCACCTTTAGTAAACTGATTAAGGAAACTACCGACAAAACAACAATCATCGAAGTAGAAGCCAAGTATTTAGGCACGAATTGCGGATCTACACCTTCTACCAAAAGGGTTATTTACAAGTTTAAAGCACCTACAATCGGAACATACACACTTAAGTTTAAAAAATCGGCTACAGAATTTATAACCCATATAATAGAAATAAGTTAGTTGCTTCGTTTATTAGATTGTAAAATGGTCTAAAAGCAAAAAAGAGGTCGTCATGCTGAAGCGCACCACAAGTACAACGCGAGAATCCATTTAAATAAAAACATCAGATTGCCTCAGTAATTCCTACTTCGTAATTGACACAGCCTTTAACTTTTTACAACTTTCTTATTTAATAATATTCTTAAAATATCTACATAAAAAATATACCGATTGGTATATTTTTGTATATTTGCTTCATTATGACTACAAAAGCAGAACTCACATCGCAATATATCTTAGAAATTGTAGCACCTATTTTTAACAAAAATGGTTATGCGGCTACTAGTTTAAGTGATGTAACTAATGCTACCGGATTAACTAAAGGTGCCATTTATGGTAACTTTAAAAACAAGGAAGATTTAGCTATAGCTTCGTTTAAGTTTACCATTAAAAACATGATGAAACGCATAGCCGAACATTTATCTACCAGCGACTCCCCTATTCAAAAATTGTTTCTAATAACCGATTTTTATCGAAATTACTACGATTACAGCAAACAGTTAGGAGGTTGTCCCGTTATAAATATTGGTGTAGATGCAAACAACCAAAATTCACTTTTACTCCAAAAAGTAAAAGAAGTCATAGAAAGAATTCAAGATCAAGTTGCCACAATAATCGAAGATGGCATTGAGGCCGGAGAAATATCATCAGAAATAAACGCCATGTATTTTGCCAAACGCTTAGACACCATGATTCAAGGTGCCATTTTTATGACCTACACCATGGATGATGATTTTTATATACAAGATACTATGGACTTAATAGATAACATGATAGTTCAAGAACTAAAACTATAATATTTTTTTAACCAAAAATATACCGATTGGTATATTTTATAAACCGCTAAACATGATCCAATTACCAAATGTGCTAGAGAGTAAAACCAAAATTAGATTTCAGGACTGCGATCCGTTTAACCACCTTAACAACGGTAGCTATATAAACTACTTCATGAACCACCGTGAAGACGTTCTAATAAAGCATTATGATGTAGACATTTATAAAATGGCAAAACAAAGAGGGAAAAGTTGGGTTTCCAGCAGCAATCAAATCGCCTATTTAAAACCCGCATTTTTAATGGAAAATGTTGTTTTTGAGTCGCAGTTAATTCGCTTTACAAACAGTGAGTTACATGTTGAAATGCGTATGTACAACGAAGACAAAAGTCACTTAAAAGCTATAATCTGGTGTGGTTTTGTTTATTTTAATCTATTAACCCAAAAACGTGACATACATACAGAAGATTTAATGCAACTTTTTGAAAATGTGAACAACCCTGTAAATGCAATATCATTTGAAAAACGCGTCTCCCAGCTAAAACCCAATCTTGTTAAAAATTCTTAAAATTCTTCTCGCATCGCCATTAAACACTAGTAATCATTACCTTACAATGTTAATAAAAATATGGCTTTTTGTGGATTTTATATCAGTATAAATATGTAAATTTGCTTTTGTGTGGCGTTGCAGCAACTCTGCATGAAATTAAATAATTCTGGTTTATCCCCCTTAAATAAACTTTTAAAACCTACTTACAACAATGGATATATCCAAGTATATTGATTATACGCTTTTAGAACCTACCTCCACAGAACGTAATATCATAGACTTATGTTATACGGCTAAGAGAAATAGTTTCTATTCAGTTTCCGTTAACAGCTCTTATGTTGCATTAGCAAAACAATTATTAAATAAAACAGATGTTAAAGTTTGTTCTGCCATTGGCTTTCCTCTCGGATCTATGGCAACAGCATCAAAAGTTTACGAAGCCAAACAGGCTATTAGTGATGGTGCAGAAGAAATTGATATGGTTATTAATATTGGGTTTCTTAAAAGTAAAAATTACGTATCTGTTTTAAAAGATATTAGCGATGTAAAACTGGCCATAGGCAAACATCCTTTAAAAGTTACTTTAGAAGTCTCTGAATTAAATAAAAATGAAATTATTAAAGCCTGCGAAATTTGTCTGGATGCCAATGTAGATTATATCAAGACTTCTAGTGGATTTTCCAAAAGCGGTGCTACTTTAACCGTTGTTAAAATTATTAAGAAAACGATTAAAGACTATGTAAAGATATGTGCTTCTGGAGGTATTAAAGATACCGAAACTGCCAAAAAATATATCGATATAGGAGTTAGTAGAATTTCAGCTTCATCAGAATTCAAAATAAAACAAATCGTATGAGAAAAATTTACTATGTAATATAAAAAGAAAAAGCTTTCAAAACCTTCGTTTTGAAAGCTTTTTCTTTTTAAGTCCGTAAAAAAATTGATTTTTTTTATAGACATAAAAACTGATTTAAGTCATTGTTCGTATATAAAGAAATGAGCATATTAACGCTTTATAACAGTTTTTAAATGCTCCTAGATAAAAAAATAGTATTAATTTTAACTAACATATGAAACCAATTAATAATTACATAGACCATACGCTCTTAAAAGCATCAGCAACAACAACAGAAATTGGTAAACTTTGCGAAGAAGCAAAACTATACAAGTTTCATTCCGTATGTGTAAACAGTTGCTATGTATCTTTAGCCAAAGAGTTATTAGAGTATAGCGATGTTAAAATCTGTAGTGTTGTTGGATTTCCTTTGGGAGCCATGAGTACCAAAGCCAAAGTAGCTGAAGCTACACAGGCGCTATCTGACGGAGCTGATGAAATTGATATGGTTATAAATATTGGTTTATTAAAAGGCAAAGACTTTGATGGGGTATGGAAAGACATTGAAGCCGTAAAAAAGCACATGCCCAATAATACACTAAAAGTTATTTTAGAAACATGCTATCTTGATGAATTAGAAATAATTAAAGCCAGTGAACTAGCTATACAGAGCGGCGCAGATTTTATAAAAACATCTACAGGTTTTGGAACCGAAGGCGCTACATTAAATGATGTAAAGCTTATGAAAAGTGTTTGCTCAGACTCCACCTCTACTAAAATAAAAGCCTCGGGAGGCATAAAAGACCATGAAACCGCCCTAAAATATATTAATTTAGGAGTCGATCGTTTAGGCACTTCTTCAGGAATTGCTATTGTAAACGGGGTTGCTTCGAGTTCAAAATACTAGAATGAGTGTACATATAGAAGCAAAAAAAGGAGACATCGCCGAAACCATCTTACTTCCCGGCGATCCTTTAAGAGCTAAATGGATTGCAGAAACCTTTTTAGAAGATCCTAAATGCTTTAATAAAATAAGAAACATGTACGGCTATACGGGAACTTATAAAGGCAAACGCGTTTCTGTAATGGGAACCGGCATGGGTGTTCCTTCTATCTCTATTTATGCCAATGAATTAATTACCGATTATGGCGTTAAAAATTTAATACGTGTTGGAAGCGCCGGATCTTACCAAAAACACATAAAAATCAGGGATATCGTATTGGCCATGGCGGCATCTTCAAACTCCGGGATAAATAAGTTAAGATTTGGCGGAGCAGATTATGCACCTACTGCAAGTTTTAACCTGTTTCAGAAAGCATTAGAAATAGCTAAAAGCAAGGATATTCCATTAAAAGCTGGCAACATACTTACCTCCGATGAGTTTTACGAAGACGATTTTAATTCATATAAGAAATGGTCGGAATTTGGTGTCTTGTGCGTAGAAATGGAAACTGCAGGTTTATATACCTTAGCTGCCAAACACGATGTAAATGCCTTAACTATTTTAACTATTTCAGATTCTTTAGTTACCGGAGAACGTACTACCAGTAAAGAACGAGAAACAACTTTTAAGGATATGATGGAAATTGCATTAGAGTTAGCATAATCATGATATTAATTTCTGAATCTCTCTCACTTAAAGATATTCATATAGAAAACCATTCCGAGTTAGTTTCACTTATGGAGCGTATTTATCCGCCTCCTTACAAGCATTTATGGAAAAACAATGACTGTAGCTGGTATTTAAACAAATGCTATGGTATAAGTAACTTTAAAGAGGAATTAAAAGACACTAATGCTTCTTACTATTTTGTTATTAACGATGCTATAACCGTTGGCATATTAAGATTGGTTGTAAATCAGATAATTAAAGAATTCCCCAATGAATTAACAACTTATATACATCGTATATATTTAAGCAGTGACGTACAAGGTAAAGGCATAGGTAAACAACTATTTAATTGGGTTGAAAACGTAGCAAGACAAAACAACAATAAATACATTTGGTTGGAAGCTATGGATACACAACACCAAGCCCTATCTTTCTACAAAAAAATGGGCTATAAAGAAACTAGCAGTATGTCTTTAGATTTTGAACGTATTAATGAACACTTAAGTGGTATGCTTCTTATGAGCAAAACATTGTAGCCTGCACTGCTGTAAACTATTCAACTTTTACCTGTTCAAGGTTGATTCTCGATAATTCCTTTAACTCCTTGCTCTCGTACAGACTATCCAAAGATAACAAGCTTGCATTACCATCAATAGGCTTATAATTAATATAATCTACAAAGCGTATTCCTTTAATGTAACGTTCATTATAAGCTTCTCGAAAACGTAAACCAACTCCGTCATCTTCTGCATAAGAGTAAGCCAGATAATCTACCATAAAGGTTTCGGTATGCACCCAATATACAAACACATCTTCAAAGTCCTCACCGCCTCCTTCTTCATTAAAAGTGATTTTTATCTTATGGTACGGATTATTCTTAATAACGACTTTACTTAAATATTCTTTATTTACCGCTGCATCATTTAAACCGTAAGGCAATACCGAAAAATAATGCACCGAGTTTACAGAACTACTATATTTTACAGCCATACTATCTGGGATAGGTTTAAAATCATCATTTACAAAACGCTCAAAGCCTCTATTTGTTAAAACATCTAATATGGAATCTGAGGCATTTACGAACGATCTGCCGTAAAAAAAATCGCCTTTGTTACGCTTTGCGATATAATGTTTATCCCTAAAATTAAAATTGATATTTGATGAGTCCAATAACCCACCTCCGGAAACATTAATAGCCTTATCGATAATCAATTGTGGGTTATGAGGACTACCACAGCTTAAAAGAAACATTAATGCACCGAACCATAGTGTGAATTGCTTAAAGTTCTTCATATTATTTTTTTTAGTAAGTCGTAAAGCTAGTTATTACTTACTGTAGTGATTATAAAATTATCTTAATATTTTAAATTCCTGTGCAGACAGGAATCTCATGAACTGGAATCTAATTGTGGATTCCTAGCGTAGTATATCATAAGTATTTCAACCTCACTTAGTATATCTAAATTCAAAATATTCATGACTTTACTCCCCTACCTATTTAATATACTTCTATAACAAGTAAAGACACTAATTTCACGAATTCTCACGAATTGCATCACCTATATACATTTTACTAATAATTAAACCGTGTTTACTAATTTAACGTAAATCGATTTAATAGTCATTTATTTTCAATTAGTTACATTGAAAATCCCCCTAAAGTCCTCTCAAGGGCAATGCCATTTAGTTAAGAGTTTTTAAGTTCTCAATGTCAGGTTGAGCCTTTCGTCTACGCTCAAGACAGGCTAAAGTCGAAACCTCTTTATTCATTGATGCTAAAAAGTTCTCGACTGCGAAATCGAACAGACATAAATTGCCTTAACTAAATGACATTGGGGAGGGTTAAGGAGGGTGTTTTTAAATACAAAATGTTTTATCTTAGAATACGTTAATTTATAAACATTACATATCAAAGCATAATGTGATTTGTGATTATGATCATTATAAAGAGGGCATTTTCTATGTTGGGATGCTATTCATGTAAATTTGTGCAATACGTGTCTTAAATTATTTGTAAATGATATTATTTATTTAGTTCTAAATCATGAGATTTCTGCCGTAGTTTATCTTGAGCTAAGACGAAAGGCAGGAATGGAAAATTGAATCGAATTCCCCGTGAACTTTTGGGCTAAAATATTGATGGAAGATTCCTTTAATTGTAAAATTCTTGGGTAGCCCCCTGTGGTTTGGCAATCCCTCATTAAAACGATAAGCTTTCCCGAAGGTGTTAATTGAATTGTTCCCGGCAATACCGAAGACGTAATAATAGGTTCCAAACTGTTTTCCAGAGGTTCTACCAACTGGTAGGCCATTCTGTTATTCTCCTTGGCTATTGTGAAGTGTTGTGAAAATAATAAGTCTTGCTGGGCTTTTGAAAGCTTATCAAATTCAGGGCCTTTAAAAACTTCAATGTGCTTTGTTGAAAAATGTGAGTCACTTATTTTAACTCCAGCATGTTTTGTGTCAAAACTTTTCGATGAAGCATCAATTAACAAATCACTGTTTTTTAACACCGTAGATTGCTCAGTAATGCCTTGGTACATGCTATAACTATTCATGACTTTTTCTGTCTTGAAACCTCCTGAAACTGCTATATAAGACCTAAATCCGAAAATGAGTTTGCCAAAAGATAGCTTGTCACCTCTTTTTACTGAAGTTGGTTGGTTTAATGTTATGGGTTTCTCATTTAACTTGGGAGACAGATTTGCTCCAGAAATACAAATACCAGTATCGCAATTAAATTCGAGAGTTGGTCCCATCATGGTAATCTCCATTACGGCAGCATTTTTATCGTTTCCTAATAGCATATTGGCCAAAGAAGCCGCATATGCATCCATAGCTCCAGAATATGGTACGCCATATTCCTGATAACTATAACGTCCTAAATCCTGAATCGTAGAATATAACCCTGATTTTAAAACCTTAACCATCAATCACCTCGCTTTCTATTTGATAAACGCCAGCATCAACCAATGTTTTAATATCATTATACGTTTTAAGAGATACGGGTTTAAACGTAATGGTATCTCCGGCATTTACAAAACAAGGCGCTTTATTTTTGGGATTAAAGAAATCTATGGGAGAATTGCCTATAATATTCCAACCGCCTGGGCTTTCACTCGGGTAAACACCAGTTTGCTCTCCTCCTATAGCAACAGCTCCTTTATCTATTTTTAATCTAGGAGTTGCTTTTCTTGGAGTATGAAGTTTTTTATCCAGTCCGCCCAAGTACATGAACCCCGGTAAAAAACCAATAAAATAAACGGTATAAACAGCTTTGGAATATAACGTGATAATCGCTTCTTTAGTCAGCCCTTTTTCCAAAGCCATTTCTTCTAAATCTATACCAAAAACATCATCATAACATACTGGTATTTTCCATTGTTTTCTTTTAGATTTAGAATGTTGGTTTATTTCGCTGTATAATTCTTTGAGATTATAGACTACATCATTAAACGATAAAAATTCATAATTGTAAACAACTAATAATGAATTATATGCACTTCTTACCTCAACTAACTCTTCAATACTTCTATTTTTGATTTTTTCCTTAAATCGAAGTATGTCAGAAAGTATATGTTCATCAATTGCCATAGGCCATTCAATTAAAATAGAGCGCTCGCCATATGTTTTATATGTGAGTTCGTAAATCACCTTATTTGAATGCCATGAGTTTTTAAACGTTTCCCTAAATTTTTAATTAGATTTACTGCATTAGGGTTATCGCCATGAATACAAAATGTCTGAGCTTTTATTTCAATATCCTTACCGGTAATCGTCTTAACTTTTTGGTTTGAAATCATATTAAAAATATGATCGAATAAAAGGTCTTCATTATCTATTGAAGCTAACTTGTTCTTTCTTGAAACCAATGTTAAGTCATCATTGTAGTTTCTATCAGCAAAAGCTTCATAAATAATTGGGATATTATGGGATATGGCTAGTTTTTCAACAACAGATCCAAAGGGTACGTAAAGTTTAACAGGTAACACTAACGCTTTCATAACTTCTATAATAATGTTAGCTATTCTTTCATCTACAGCCGCCAAATTATATAGAGCACCATGTGGTTTTATATGGTGTAAAGCACGATGTTCTTCCTTAAGAATATGCATTAAGTCGTTAATCTGCCCTATGATACTTTTAAACAAAGCTGTACAGGACATTTCCATAGTAACTCTGCCAAAATTCTCTTTATCCGGAAAGGAAGGGTGCGCTCCAATCTTTACGCGATGTTCTTTAGCCAGCTTAATAACGCTTCGCATGGTTTCCTTATCGCCGGCATGACCACCACATGCGATATTACATGAAGAAATAAAGGGCATGAGCTGTGACTCGTTGCCAACTCCTTCTCCTACATCTGCATTAATATCGATAGCATTTGGTATCACTAAAATATATTTAACTGAAAAACTTTGTTAAGCGTTGCAACAGATAACAAGATACTAATTCCAAGAATAAGAAACCCAAAAATATTCTGTTTTGTATTATTTTTATGTACTCCCAGAATAGACGACTTATTCATAATCCAAATTAAAAAACCAGCAATAACGGGTAGCAAAATACCATTAGCAATTTGAGCAAACTTAATAATATCAATAGGTTTTATTGCCAATGACGAAAACAAAACGCCCAACAATAAAATGAACGCCCACACGGCTCTAAATTTTCTCGATTTTAAATTGGAGTTCCACCCCAAACACCCACTTGCTACGTAAGCTGCCGCTAATGGCGCTGTAATCGCACTGGTGATGCCTGCTGCAAACAGCCCTAGAGCTAAAAAGTATTTTGCAAAACTGCCAAATAAGGGTTCTAACCCTTTTGCCAGATCTGATGCGCTACTTATATCTTGAGATTGTATAGCGGCTGCCGAAATAATAATACACATAGAAACCAAACCGCCCAAGACCACAGCTATTATGGTATCGTTTCGTGCATATTTTAAATCGCTTTTGTTCTGCCATTTTTCTTTTACTAAAGATGCATGTAAAAACAAATTATAAGGCACTACGGTTGTTCCAATTAACCCTATAACTGTTAGTATACTATCACCTGAAAACTTGGGAACAAAAATGCCCATGAAAATATCAGAAATATTAGGCTTTGTCATAATAGCGGTAATTAAAAAAGTCAAGCTCATTAATGTTACCAAACCTATCAGCACTTTTTCTAAAAGCTTATAGTTGCCTATATATAACAAAACAAATGCTAATGCTCCTATAACAATGCTTAGCGTATTTATTGAAAATCCGCCTATTTCTATATTCGGGTTTCCAATAACGGTTTGTAAGCCCAAAACGCCTCCTGTAATATTTCCAGCTTCGTAAGCTGCATTACCAATTACGATAGCTGATAGGATTAGTATAACCGTAAAGCCTTTTAAAATTGGGTTTTTAATTTCTGTTCGTATAATCTGAGATAAGCCTTTTTGAGAAATAATTCCCAAACGTGCAGACATTTCCTGAAGTACGATAGTTGCTACTATAGACAATAGCATTGCCCATAGTAACGAATACCCAAAGCCTACACCTGCCAATGTACAAACAGTTACTGTACCAGGTCCAATAAATGCAGCTGCAACTAATGGTCCTGGTCCTATATTTTTTAAAAATTTCTTCAGACTGTTCAAAAATTAACGATGGTGTCTAAAGATATTATTTTATTTGGGTTAATAAAAGCGCTACTGCTTTTTTGAGTTGCGTGTCTACTTTTTTAGATTTATCATCTGGATTATTAAATACCACTACATCGGGCACAGCTGGCCCAAATTCCATGTTAGATTGAGATTCTTTTAC
Organism: Flavivirga eckloniae; assembly: GCF_002886045.1. Classification (NCBI taxonomy): domain Bacteria; kingdom Pseudomonadati; phylum Bacteroidota; class Flavobacteriia; order Flavobacteriales; family Flavobacteriaceae; genus Flavivirga; species Flavivirga eckloniae. The sequence goes on from NZ_CP025791.1 coordinate 523,343, forward strand.
ATACCATCCTCTAAAAGGCATTCTAACCCTAGAACCATCTATAAGTGATGTACTTCCTGTAGAAATAACAGCTCCAAAGGTAGGCACACCAACTAGGGTACCAATGTTTAACGCCTTGTAAGCGTGTGAAAATATTTCGGCATTGGAATAACTGGATTGATTACACAAGGCTATGGACGGTTTTGTCCATGATGCTAATGGTAACCGTTCACTAAACGGATAATGCTCCTTAAAGTTTTTATGTTCCTTTTCTAAATCTTTAGCAGCTCCTCTTGGTATCGTATAGGCATGTTGTTTTACATTGAGTACCGCCATTAAATAATCGGTTGTCCATCCCCCACCATTAAAACGCACATCAATTACAACACCTTCTTTACCTAAACCAGCTGCTGTAAGTTCGCGCTCGAAACGTTCAAAACTTGTCCAGTTCATCCCTTGTATATGGATGTAGCCTAACTTCCCATTAGAATACTTATCGGTTAATTGTTTCCGTTCTTTCACCCAAGCATTATAGTTTTCTGTTCGGTTGCTACTTTTTGGTCTAATAACTATTTCTTTAACAGCTCCTTTTCTGTTTACTTTTAAGTAAATTTTTTCGTTCGAAGTACCTTCTAACAACTTATAAATGTTCAGGTTTTTAGTAAGTTTTGTGCCATTAACTTCAGTTATAGCATCTCCTGAGAGAATTCTACTTGTACTTCTATCTCCTGGCATATTGCCTACAACAGACCTTACTTGAAGGCTTCCGTCTTTGTTTGGAACCAATTCCAACCCTAATAATCCCGTATTTTCCTTTTGTAAATCTTCTCTTTGCTCTCCACTTCTAAAGCCCATATGGCTTGCATTTACCTGCCCTAACATCCAATTAAACATATTTTGAAAATCGGTACGTGTAGATGCTTTTATAGCTAAAGGCTTATATATTTTTTTAAGCCCTTCCCAACTTTGTCCATGGAACTTAGGATCGTAGAAACCATCGTTAATGGCTTTCCATGCTTCTTCGAATATTTGATTGGATTCTATATTGTAATCGATACTTAACTTAGCTGTTATTGAAAGGTTTTCAGATTTATCGTTCGATAGGTTTATACTGGTAAGTTTTCCAAAACTTTTCGTCATAAATAGTTTAGTATACTTTTTATTTACTATTATGCTAGAAGGTCTGCTATTTTTTGTTGTTATAGCTTTTTTGTCTTTTCCTTCCCACGAAATTTTGAACAAATCGGAATCAACTTTAGCATTGCCTCGATTGCTCCTCCCCGTAGTATAATAGATGGTTTTTCCGTCTTTAGAAAACGCTCTACCAAACTCACCTCCTACAAATGAAGTCACCTGTACTTGACGCTCATGAATATCTTGAAAATCGATAACCACATCTTTTACCTCTTTTTTATCCTTATCCTTTTTATCGGTTTCTTTTTTGTCTTTTTTCTTTGAGGCATCTTCGTCATCGGAGTCTTCCTCCCAATCTCGGGTTGTTTTTTCCCAATCCTTCTTATTCAACCATGTAAACCAAACGTCGTAATCGCCATTGTTTCTATTAGATGAAAACATTAGTTTTTTTCCATCAGGGCTCCAAATTGGTCCACCGTCTTGTTTAGGGTGCATAGAAATGTTTACAGGTTCTCTACTATTATCTGCTTTATGAATATATATTTCTGCATTAAAATTTAGATCCTGCAAACCATATGCTAGCCATTTTGAATCTGGAGACCAAGACACGTTTCTGGCTGTACTCCAACCATCCAATAGTATGTTCTCGTTTGATAGTTTTCCTTTACTGTCGATATTAGCCACTACGAGCTTCCCTCTACCTCTATTGAAAGCAAGCGATTTTCCGTTAGGTGATAGTACGGGATTAGACTCTTCAGCATTTGTTTTGGTCAACCTGACTACTTTATGCTTTAATGTTTTAAATAAATTGGCCTCTTTATCATCATCAGATTTCACCAAATATAAATCGTTTTGTCCGTCTCTATCTGATACGAAAACCAACGTACTGTCATTTAACCAAACTGGCATTCTATCTCTGTAAGACGACCTGGAAACATTAACGGTTCTCGATTTTTCCTTTTTGTTTTCTCTAATAAAAATTTCTCCTCGAATTACTAAAGCTGTATAATTACCATTTGGAGACAATGCTATGCTTCTAATACCATTACTGTAAGTTTTATGCTCAACGGGGTCTAACCTGTAATCTGAAGCTAAGTTTATTTTAACCTCTTGTTGTTTTTTTGAAGTCGCATTTACCAATATCACTTTATCTCCTTTAGCCACTACAAGGTCTTTTCCATTTCTGCTTATATGAAACGAAAATATCCCCATATCCTTAAAAGATGTTATTGAAGTTATTTCACCTTGCTTTTCTCCGGCACTATTAATCTCTAGTTTATGTACATTGTATCTTCCGCTTCTGGCAGATTGAAAATAAATAGTGGTGTCGTTACTCCATTGTGGAAAAAAATCCTGACCTTCAAATGTAGTCAATTGTGTATAGGTGTCTTTTTCTATATTATATAACCAAATATCATTATTTGCTGAGCCTTTGTAAGCTTCTCGCTGTATTCTACAGCTCCCTTTTACAAAAGCTATAAACTTACCATTTGGCGATACTGTTGCTTGACGACCAACTGCATTCATATACCTGTAAGGCGTCCCTCCTTTATCGCTAACAATATGTATTTCGTTTTCCCGTTCTACCTGCGCAAAATTTCTTCGTGTTGAAAAAAGAATATCACCATTTTTAGTATAATCTGTAATATCATCATTTGTAGAATGGTAAGTTATTCGCTTCGGAACACCTCCGGTAGATGCTATAACGTATATATCGTTATTTCCATACCTGTTACTTTTAAATGCTATAGATTTACCGTCGAAACTCCAAACCGGATTGGTATCGTAAGCTTCATGGATGGTTAAGCGCCTTACGTTTTGTCCGTTTACATCCGAAGTCCAGATGTCTCCCTGATAATTAAAGGCTAGTGATTGTCCGTTAGGACTTATTGCCGGAGCATTGATTAAGGGGTTTTGAGAAATGGCTGTGTTAACAAAAAGAATACTAAGTATTAATGCTGATCTTAAAAATAATCTCATTTTTAGTTAGATTGGTTAAATACACACCAAAACTAACAGATTTATAATTTAAAGACATATAATTAGGTATTCTTTAACAATTATAAATATACCTTGATTATTCTTTAACAGAATTCAAAGCGTAAATAGCAAAACTACCCAACCAGTGTCCCCCTTCATAACCATCGTCAATGATACTTGACAATGAATAATTTATGTGCCTATTTGCTATATATTTGAGATGTTCATATTTTGGCAACCCTTCTGCTATCTTATTTAAACTCCAGGCTCGCGAAAAATTAACACCATCTAAATGTACCAACTTCCCGTCATTTCTATCAGACACCTTTCCTGTTTCTAATTCGAAGTTCTTTTTTCTTAACTGCGGGAAAAACAGATTTACCCATACTTTAAATTCTGCTGTGCTTAACACCCGCTTCATCAAAGCAGCTTCCTCTAAACACGGCGATAAAAAATCGTAACCACTAGGTTCCCAAGTTATCGGGCAATCAGTATCTTTTAAATAAAAGTCTTTGGCTCGCTGTTCTATTAATTTTTTTAATTCAACATGGTTTACTGTATTGGCATAATCCCATGCAAAACTTAACCCGAAAGCAGTATTTGGATGTTCGCCAACACGAATTGGATAATTTAACCTAGGAAGAAATTCTATATATCGTTCAATAATTAAGCTGGTTAAAGGTTCTAGGTTAGCCTCTAGTTCTCTTCCAGTTGGACCATCCCACGTATGTATCTCCTCTGCCAATTTTAACAACCATGCCCAGCCATAAGTACGTTCGTACGATTTATTATGCTTTCCCATAAAATAGGCTACTTCTGCTTCTATATTTTCTTTTGATATGTTTTGAAGTAATCGCTGCTTTATCTCCTCTGCTTTTTCCATTTCTGGAAACGATTTTATTAAACTTATCAAACTCCAGTGTCCATGTACAGCAGAATGCCAATCGAAACAACCATAGAAAGCCGGATGTAGTACATTGGGCGATTTTAAATCTTCGTCACCTCCCAAGGTTTGCGATAATTTATTTGGATACTCTATATTTATACAATGCAACGGTAGTTCTGCTAGCGTATTGGCACTTTTTAAATCAAGTTTTGGAATGTTATAATTAAACTCGTCATTAGATGCTGAAGCAATGGTAAAAACTGATTCTTCATTTTGCTTCTCCTTTTCTGAAGTATTACAACTAAATACTAAAGCTATTACGGGTAGTAGTATGTATTTTTGCATGCCATAAATTTAAGAATTGAACTCTTAAATACATCGACAAACAACACATTTTTTAGTTTAACAGATTATTTTTAAGAAGTTTAAGGTATAACCTCTTAAAACTAATAATTTTTGAAGAATTCTTCTTTATTAAGCTTTTATATTTAATAACAAAATGAATTCGAGTAAGATTAATTATACAAAAAAATAAAGCTTAGAATAGAAACTGCCTTGCAGGATTTGTATTTAGTAGAAAGCCCCTTCTCATATATACTACCTTTATTTAAAGCAGTTTCTATTCTAAACTCTAATTTATGACCTTTTTTGAATCAGGGTAAAATCAATAATTTGATATTAGTTCATAATCATTTAAGAATATGCCCCAACCCTCGATATAGGTTTTGCTCCAAAATATCGTACTTGTTATCGCTTAAAAAGAGTGCTTTTATTTCTTTAAACAAAGTGTCTTTGTCGTCATTGGTATATCCATGGTCTTTAATTGACGACTGTATTTTTTGAATACTTTGATAATCGTTATCGTTTTTAAACTCACTATGGATCTTCTCAAAATTACTTGTTTGGATTTTCGACTTAATAAAATCTATTTCCATTTTCGTTTCTGAAAAATTGGCATTGGCACAATAGATTAATATGTAAATTTCGAGTTCTTCTTTGGTCCATTTGGTCTTAATTTCTTCCATTAATCTTCTTTTAGTAAGTTTTTGATTTGCACTACGGCTTCACCTTTTTTGGATTGTCTGTATGATACATTTTCTAAACTCCCATAAGTTGCCGTAAAGGAAAGAATTTGATAACAATCAACCTTTTGCCCATCAGATTCAGCCGGAATCCACCCCAGAGGCATATTACTTACAATTTCTAAAATTTGATTTGCCAGTTCTCTTAAATCGCCTTTACCTTTTGTTACTATTTGAAAATCTCCTGCTTCACCTTTACAATTAACCTTAAAACCTATTGAGGTTCGGAAAATATAGTTTCGCGCTATTTCATCTGTAAGCGCGTTTACCGAAAAGTATTTTTTAAGCTCTTCAATCCCTCCTTTGTACTCTGGATTTATATCGGGATTTTTTAGTTTACCTACGGCCATTTTCAATAAGAAGTCATCTACAGAAAATATATTTTCGGTATCACAATCTACTATCTTCTTTATTGATTCGCTCTTATAGGCTGCTGAAGTAATTCCTGTTTTAGTATTTATATCTTCAAAGTCACACTTGTTAAAATGATATGAAATGGGCTGCCTCACCTCATGCCTTATATTATAAATATCTAGAAGCCCTTTATTAAGTACTGCAGGTTTCAGTTTAAATGCGCAACAACTACTATTTTCTGTATTAACTAATTTTTCCCCATTTGTGCCTCTAAGCTCATTTAGAAAATGACATTCCTTTTCTATACTCCCTACTTTAATCGATTTCTTCTGAGAAATGTTATACCTTTTACTTATTGAAAATTCATTTAATTGAATAACATTATGCCCTAAGAAGTTTTGAGAATATGATGTTATATATACCCCAAACGTTAAACTTAAAATTAGAATTGTTTTTTTCATGAAATACCTTTTGGTTTATCTGGGCTATTTTTCAAGTGAACACTAAAGATCATACGTTACGATTTATTCTTTATGCAGTATTTTGGAAAGTCTAGGGCAGAAGTTTTTGCTGTTATTTACTTTTTAATTCCAAGTGCCTGTTCGTAAGTTAATACAATTAAAAACAAAAATGGGTGGTGAAATTACAGAAAGAAGTTCGCTTATTTTTTTAATATTTAAACATACACTACAGGTTTTAAAATTATAAGATTCTCCTATTTCTTTTTCATAAAAAAACCGGTTGTATATGATCTTATTTCAGGACAGCAAACCTATTCCCCCTATAAACGATAGAGAGAATAGGCTAAAATGTCAGTGGTTTGTTAGTACAGGGGCTTCTTTATTTTGATTAATAGACACATTTCTTAGATTTTTTATTTCCAGTTCATGAAGTTCCTTTTCCAACTTCTCCCTGATATCTTTATAATTTGGATCGTAAGCTAAATTGGTTATTTCCTCCGGATCGTTTTCAAGATCGTAAAGCTCATATTGATTATAATAAGCGCCTAGTGCATCGAAGTAAATATCGAACTTCCATTTTTCTGTTCTAATGCAACGAATACGATTAGCTGCTTTTACTGTAGACCAGGTAACACTAGATCCTGCTTTTGTATCATCGTAAGTAAACAAAATACTTTTTTGAACCGGCGTTCCATCTTCCAACACTGGCAACAGGCTTTTACCTGCAAGACCAGTAGGTGGATTTTGAACATTCGCCATTTCTATAAATGTTGGAAATATATCTGCCAAAGTAGCTAAGGCCATCGAGCCCTGTACCTTGTGATTATTAAACAATATAGGGTTAGAGATTACCAAAGGCACTCGTATGGCCTCTTCGTAAGCCACATAGGTTTTTTGTCGCAAACCGCCATGCGCCAGTCCCATTTCCCCATGATCGGAAGTAAAGGTTACTATGGCCGAATCTGCTAATCTTTTACCTGAAGCATCTTCTGCGTATAGCTCATTAATAAAAGTTCCTATTTCCTTATCGACATGTTTTAACAAATAACCATAAAAATTGATATAATCCAGTTTCTTTTCATCAGTAGGTAAAGCACCTAACCCTGCACCCATAGCTAATAAAATCTGCTCTTGTGCCATGGGTTTTTTGTTCCTTAATAACTCCTCATTAACTGTTTTTGGAAGTCCGATATCTCTACCAGACCAACTATCTGAATGGTATCCTGAGGTTCCTGCTGTGTTTGGATAAGCCAATACATCATGCGGATTAACTAAAGAAAGTACAAGACAGTAAGGTTGATGTATGCCCTTTGCTCTTTGCTCTCTTACTTCTTTTAGAAACTTTACAGCCTGTGCTGTATATTTTGCATCATGATTGGTATAGCCGCCACCAAAGTTCAATGGGTTTACATCTTCTCCAGCATCTGGTGCTTCCCAACCCATAGCCGAGAAAAGTGCTACATCTTCGGAGTTAAGCTGATCGTAATTTGTCGTAGCGCCATTAGCCGACACCCCTTTGCTCAAGTGCCATTTTCCTCTATACTGTACATTATAACCATCTGCCCATAGGGTATTCATTATTGTTGGTATAGATGCATCGAGAGTTACCTCAGACGGCGATAAAGGTCCTCCTTCGGTTAAAGTTTGCGTAACGCCATGTTTAGCAGGATAAACGCCGGTAAATAATGTAGCCCTACTGGGTGAACACATACAGGTATTACAGAAAGCTCTATCGAAACTAAACCCATTCTTTTTAAGGAAAGTAAGTGTTGGAAGGTTTTTTTCTTCCCATCCCGTTGGAAAATGCTGGGTTGCGCGTTGCTCATCTGTAATGATTAAAATCATATCTGGCTTTTCACCTATTTGAGATAGTTTTTGTTTGATTGTGTTCATTTTACTGTTCTATTTTAGTTTTGAATGATGATGTCGTTTTATTATTAGTAATTGGTGCCTTTTGTAACATAGGCGTTTAAGATGTTATTTCTATCGGCTGTGTTGGTAGATGTGGTTGTTCCTTATATATAACTAAGGATTCTTTTGGGTTCCGTTTTACATTTGCAAATGATTCTCCTAGTCGTGTCCCATATGCGTTCCCAATCTGCTGACATATCATAACTATCTTCTTTGGATACAGTAATGCCTTCAAAGTGGGTAATGATGGAATTTTTAGAATCGTTGTTATATAATGAATGCTTTGAATCTTGTATTCAAAAATCAACATGTAATCCTTTATTTACAAATAAAGTTTTTAACAACCTGAAAACTGAGTGGTTTTGTGTTATTGTTTTATTGGAAACACTAACGAGATATAAAGTACAAATTACTAAAACTAAAACCTGTGAAGCCTACATTCTGTATATGTTACTAGCACACCTTAAAAAATGATCTAAAATAGTTGAAGTCGTTTTTTTAGACAAAAACCAAATCTATAAATTGTTAAGAAGTTAATAATCAGGCCTATTAAATCTACATCCGTGTAATAAGCATAGATAAAGTTGGTTTACAAATTTGTAAACTTGAGTTTTCCTTACTGTGCTTAAGAAACATTAGTAATTGATTTCTCGAATTATCAAAAGATAGATGAATAGCACTATTTAAATCGTTGAAAGCCTCAAAAATTAGAGGGCACCTTTAGTGCCCCCATTTCTATCTATTTATAATTGTTTTAAGACAGCTTATCCTTAGTTATTTAATGAAAAGGCAAAACTTCTGTAGCAGCTTTATTAGCTACTAAAATTTCATTTAAATCAATTACAGTTGTAGCTATTCCCGTATCTGCATTATATGTAATAGCATCCAAATTGGCAGCTATTGCATTAATAAATGCGGGGATAATCGGAGTGGTACCAAAATCACCTACTGAAACATTAGCGTTTTGTAAAATTTCATTTTCATTAATCACCAGTTTTACCCCCATATCAACAAATCTAAGGCCTTCAGCTATAAATACCTCTTGCCTTGTTCTGTATAAAAGTTCTAATGCGGCGTCACCAAGTGTCATTGCAGCTACATCGGCATTGGTTAATGATGTTCCAGAAACCGCAGGTATATTTACGTTTCCAGCTTGTCTGTCTAAAACTAACCCCGATCTGCCATTTACGATAACCGTTGCTTTATCTGGTCGTGAACCTTCATCAAAATGCGTTCTTCCTTCTGATCTATCATCTATACTTCTAACTTCACGGGTTCCTATCAAGGTTAACAAATCGGTTAAATTGGTTTGTGCCCTGGTAAGATTATTGTCTGCTAAATTTGCCTCGGCTAAAATTAAGTATGCCTCTTCAGCTTTTAAATAGTGAACTGGAGCATCTTCTTCATTAGATACGAATGAATATTTAGGATCTAAAAAATCTAAAGTTGGTAATGGCTGAAAATCATCAAAAGTCTTTCTTTCAAATAAAGCATCTTCTAAGGTATTATCTGGGTTTTCTTTTTCATCAAAATTAGCAAATCTCGTAAATGTCGTACTGATGGCCAGTGCTGCCGATGCTGCCGTTACAGCTTCTGTCTTGTTTCCTAAATAGTAATGTGCCCGTGCTATTGCTAAATAATACTCTGGTTTTGCCGATATTGCTACCGCAGCATTAAATGATGTTATAGCACTGGTATAATTTTCTGCAGAAGTAACTGGAGTTCCAAGGGTTTCCTGAGGTAAAGCAGAAAAGTACATTCCGGCAAATAATCTCGACATGCCTAAATAAAAATTATATTCAGCTTCTAATTCGGAAGTGTAACTTGGGTCGTTGGGACCAACTTGCTCTAATCCAAATTTTGCCATTTTTGCGACACGTGCAATTTCATTTTGTGTATCGCGAATATCTGGATCGGTTATTCGAATATCCAAACCATCTAAAAACTGAGTAAAAAACGTTTGGTCGTTTTTGTAATTATCAGAACCGGCTTCTGCTAAAATTAATATTTCATTAAAGGTTCTGGCTATTTCGCGTTCTATACCTGTTGCCCATATTGTTGAAGAATTTGGTTGTCCTACAATCGACGATTCAGGTAAGTTGGGGTTTTCTACATCTGTAAAATCAACAACACTATTAAAATCTTTAGTACAACTGGCAATAAAGATTAGTGAAAACGTTAAATATATTATTTTTTTCATATCCTTTTTTTTAAAATTGAAATTTAAGAGAACTTATAAAAGTTCTTGGAGGAGACTCTGTTCCAAAGGCAAACCCTCCACTACTAAATCCATTTTGGTTTCCAATACCAGAGCCTGTAGTTTCAGGGTCAAACGATCCTGCGACCCAGTTAAATGGATTTGTTACAGTAATACCAAAACTAACATTGGTAAATATTTTTAATTTATCGCCAAAATTATAAGAAACACCTATGTTTCTTATTTTAACAAAATCGCTGTCGAATGTAAAGTAATTTACGTAATCGAAAGGTGAGGTTGTACCCACTAAATCCTCAGGAATACCTGTGTTATCGACTTTTCTTCTATGCCTTAGTAAAAAACTTAATTCAATACTTTTACCTCCAAATTGGTAGTCGCCAGTGGTAAAGAAGTTAAAATCTTTCCATGTATAATTCAATCCGAAAGAACCAAAATTAGGGGCAAAGGTTTTTCCAAGTACTGAGTTTGGTGTAAAAGTATAAGTACCATCTCCATTAGGAGCAGCCACAGTACCTCTTAAATACCCTAAACTCTTACCTTCTTCAACCCATGAACCAACAACATTAAACCCTCCTACAATAAATGGAGCTGCTCCACCTGTACTCTTTACTAAGTTATCATTGGTGTTATAAGAAGCAGAGATGTTTAAGTTATGGTTTTCTGTTTGTAAAATATTTGTTTTTAAAGCAAATTCCCAACCTGTATTTTCGATTTCCCCTATATTTTGTACTTGGTTTAAAAGTCCAGAAGAAGGTGGTTGTGTTGGTGTAAATAAAGCATCTTCTGTAATAGCTTTGTAACGTGTGGCACTAATATTAAATCTATTATTTAAAAACCCTAATTCGAAACCAAATTCTGTAGTTTTTACGGTTTCTGAAATTAAGTCTTTATTCCCTGGCTGATCAAATCGAAAAGCTGGAGCTCCTAAAAAGGATTCTAACCCAAAAGTCTTATCCTGTGAAAAAGGTTCTGCAAAGTTTGTTGCTTCCCCATAGTTAGCTCGAAGTTTAATATTGGAGACTATATTGTGGAGGTTACTTCTCTTATAAAAATCATGATCTGAAATGTTATAAGTAACACCCATTTTTGGTAAAAATAGTGCCGAAGTGTTATCTCCAGCCGATGTGTTTTTATCCAAACGTCCACCAAACTCTAAGAAAGCAACATTATAAACCCCCACATTTTCAAGAAAATACAATCCATAATTTGCATTTTCTAAAATAAAGTCGCTAGCTGTAATGGTTGGGAATGTGTTTATAGATTTTGTTCCATCTACACCTCCAGAGCCAACAACTCTAGTTTGTCTATCTGTAGTTCTAAAAAATTGACCTCCAAGGATTGTTACAAAAGAAAAATCGTTTATTTCTGCTCTGTGTGTAAAGTTTAAATCTGCTGTTACTATAAAAGAATTCCTTAAAACTCTAATAAAACTAGCTTGATCGGTAGTTCCTTCGGGCTCTGAATCTATTGCTATTAATAAAGCGTTTGTGTCGTTCTCTTCTTGAACCGTAGATCTGGTATCGATACCCACGGTAGCATTGGCTTGGAAGGATTCATTAAAATCGTAGATAAATTTATTTGAAGCTGTAATACGATTTGTTACACTTGAGACATCAACCAAGCTACCAATTTTTCTGGCACGGTCTCTTTCTTCAATCCATTCTGCTTCAGACAGTTCATCTAAATTTCCTCTACCCCCACCTTCAAATGCCGAAAATCTCGAAAAACTTGTGTTAGCATTAAAATCTAAATTAGAGTCAAACCCAACATAAGAAAAAGACCCCTGATATTTAAATTTATCCGTTATCTGAGCTCCAAAACCAAAAGAGAAACTTCTTCTAATTTGTTCGTTTAAATCATTATACGAATCATCTTTGTATAAGCTTCCACCAAAATTATATGTTATTTTTTCAGAACCTCCATTAATACCTATTTTGTATTGTTGAATAATACCAGGCTCAAAAATAGCTTCACTTGTTCTCTTGTATTTCAGGTAATCTTTTGTAGCACTTATAACACCTAATCTGCTTTCAAAGAAAACCCTAGCAACACCAGTCTTTCCTTTTTTCGTGATTATTTGAATAACCCCATTTGCAGCATCAGCTCCGTATAATGTTGTTGCTGCACCTCCTTTAATGTATTCAATTCTTTCTATAGATTCCGTAGGAATATCTGCTAAAGCCGATACATCCGCGCCGCCCGTACCGATTCCTCGGTCTGGATTTGAATTTAGATTATCGACGCGAACACCATCAACAATAATGACAGGGGTTGACGATGAATTTGCCGAAATTGGCCCTCGAGTTCTAATAATGGAGGCGGTTCCGGGTTGACCAGAACTTAATCGAATTTGAGCACTTGGTGTTGTAGATTGTAAGAGTTGATCTATTTGTGTAGCGGGAAGCCTATCAATCTCTTTTTCGGAAAGCACATCAACCGTAGTTGATAGTTTTCTTCTTTGAATACCAGAACCTTGTCCTGTTACAATAACCTCTTCTAGCGCTTGTGAATCTTCCTTCATGGTAACATTTACCATATTGGAAACTCCAACGGTAACTTCTTTAGTTAGATATCCTACAAAACTAAAAACAAGGGTGGCTCCTTCATTAGCTTTAATTGAATATTTACCGTCAAAATCTGCTGCTGTACCAGAACTGGTACCTTTCACCAGAATAGTAGTTCCAGGTAACGGTAAGCCAGAATCGTCTATAACCGTACCTGAAATTGTCTTGTCTTGCGCAAATGCAAGTTGTACTGCCAACGCTAGTAATAGCGTTAGAACACTGCTAAACTTTTTTTTCATTTTATAATTATTTTGAATTAGTCACTAATAAGTTCGGGGACAAAACTTACTTTAAAAGGATAACAGGTTGTATTAAAAGGATTTAGATTTGTATTAAAAGGATAAAGTCTTGTATCGGAAGAATTTATTAAAATACATAGTGTTTTCTGATGTGTTGAAGTATTGAAATGAGAGTCTTTTAATTTAAAAACTAGTTGAGGCAAGAAATCCCCAAGTTAGCGCGGGCATCTTGCTCGTGCCGTTAAAGATTTGCTTTAAAATATTAAAATATAACTATCTCTCGATCATACCTTCACGAGCAAGATACTCGCATCAGCAAAGGAAACTCTAACTCTATTAAAAAACTTTTTTTGACATATATAAACTAAAGTATTATTTTTTTTAATTTATATACCACCCTTATTTATTTTTTGTTGTGTTAATTAATTGACATAAGCTGTTTCAAACATAAAAAATGCCTGAGTATAAAGAACGAAATTCTTGACAAAACAACTATTAATCAAGAAAATAAATAATCGAAAACAGTAACTAGGAGAGTTATTTCATTTTTTACTATTTCTGATAAGTTGTTTTCAAAAATGAGATCATTTTTACGTAAAAAAATTACACAATTCTTACAAAAAAACCATTTTTATTATATTTTTATTATATTTTTACACTTTTTTATAGTTATATGATTATTTTCGCAGTATTAAAACACCAAATAAATGAATAGAATTTATAATATACTTAGTCAATTGTTATTACTATATATAGGTCTAATATTTTTTTTAGAAAAATTTAAAATGGGTGTTCTAAAAATAAAACCATATGGATGGTATTTTTCAAATCGTACTTTACAATTTTCTAGACTCATTACAAACACTTCAGTATTACCAAGTTTATTTATAGGTGTAATTACAATATGGTTGTCGGTTTATGTATCCAAAAATGAAGGTAATATTGTACATTTACCGTATGATTTCATGCTAGAAGTAAATCAATTCAATTGGATAACATTAATAATACTTTTCATAATAGCCGTTATTGGTGGCAGATACTTTTTCAAAAAACAAACCCCTGAACAATATTCCCAGTTTAGTATAGATGGTCGTGAAGCAAAAGATGCGTTAATGTACACTTCGTATTTAATATGGAAAGAATGTGCTTTTGTAAAATCGCATAGAAACTTATATTCTAAATTAGATGCCCTTATAAATGCAAAAGGGGTCGTTAATGTTTCTAAATGGAAAGCTTCAACTATAATATACGTTAGGGCTTTTAACAAATCTGTTGATAAAAGATTAGAAAATCAAGAAATAATTAGATATGCTTTAGAGAGACTCTCTAACTCTCTTAATATTCCTATTGTTAGATTAAGCGACTATTTTTTTCAATTTAATCCACATATTTTTACTTCAGAATTCAGAAGAGTTTCCAATGCTTTAGAAGAAATATGTCTTACAAGAAAAGATACTGCATCTAACAATTGTAATATACAAGAAAAACGAGCTTCAAAAGTTAAAGATTTCTTTGATATTATTCTGATGTTAAAAGGTTTCCAAGAAAGTATTATTAAACACTCTGATTTACATAATTTTATCATTGGTATGTCTGATACTAATGGAGCCTCTAGTGCATTAAGAACTTATGCGTTAGGATTTAATACAATCCTAAATTCTAATGGAAATGATAATGATAAATTTGATAAAATAAAATTTCTCTTTCATAAAAGGAGAATGTACCCAGGATTTGACACCCATATTTCGTTGATGAATTTGGCTCGATTAGAAGATTTAAATACAGCTACTAACAACACAAAAGTAGAAGCCTCATTAAAAAAAATATATTCATTAAATTCAACCAAATTAAAAGCGACAGATGAAAACGCAGAAATATCAAAGGAATTGGGGAATATAATGTCGATCGTTGATGAGTATATTTCTCTTCAAAGGAGAAACTTATGCATTAATTTTAAAAAGTATATAAAACGAGAGTTTCTTGATAGCGAAACTCCTAATCACAGAGGGAAAATAGTGTTTTTAACTCAAGGTTTTAGTACTGTTGTAAACTCTACGATTATTTCTGTTTTAAGAGATTTTAAAAAAGAAAAAGTTTTAGAAAAAATAGACTTCAGGATTTTTCTTTTAGTTGATGATGAAGATGTAAAAAACAACTTTGAAAAAACGAGATATGTAAGATACAATTTCAAAATGAACCCGAACCTTCTAAAAGATTTAGGAGGTCAAGTTATGGTCAAGGCAGGTAATTTCGATTGGCTCAGTAAAAGATATGATAAAGAAGAAAATAGAATTCTTATGCTTTCAGGGGCTGAGTTTTTTCAAGAAGATACACGTGAAAAATTTGGTTACAGACTTATAAATAATGAGAAAAGTGAAGACGTGATAGAGGAAGAAATGAAAAAGCTTAATAATAATATTTATAGACATATTATTCTTGCAGAAGATTACAAAAAGTTCGATCGCAACATTAGTGATCAAGAAGTATATAAAGATGCACTAAGTAGAGACCATCTAGAGTATCTTAATCTTTATAAGTGGCGTGAAGACAGGGTTATTATTACTGGAACAAAAATTCACGAAAAACAAATATCAAGAGATTCCTACGCTTCCACTAGTAAAAAAACCAGTGGAAACAAGAGTAAGCCTGAGTAAATATCCCCGCTCTGCGAAGTCTGTGACTTCGTAGAAATATATTAACTTATTTATTAAGAGATTCCTGCCTACGCAGGAATTCATCACCCCAACCACCCCTCACGATCCAAACTCCTATATTGAATAGCCTCACTAATATGAGAACCATTAACTTCTTCTACACCTTCTAAATCTGCAATCGTCCTAGAAACTTTCAAAATACGATCATAGGCCCGAGCAGAAAGATTTAAACGCTCCATAGTAGTTTTTGACAGTCAACAAACAATACTTCCGAATCTGCTTCGTATTCATCTACGTATTATAATGTACAACACCAGAGTCAGAGAAACGATGGGTTTGAATCTCTCTAGCTTCTGTAACCGCTTTCTAATATCTACAGAGGATTCACCTTTTCTATCATCAGATAATTTATCAAAGGGTACAGGTGTTACTTCAATATGAATATCAATTCGATCCAATAATGAACCAGAAGTCTTACTCAAATACCGTTGCATTTCCGCAGGACTTAAAGTAACCGGCGCATTGGGGTCATTAAAGTAACCACCCGGGCTCGGATTCATACTCGCTACCAACATAAACGACGATGGATAAGTCACCGTAAACTTCGCACGAGAAATAGTCACTTCCCTATCTTCCAACGGTTGTCTCAACACTTCTAAAACCCCACGCTTAAATTCGGGTAATTCATCTAAAAACAAAACACCATTATGAGATAAAGAAATCTCTCCCGGTTGAGAAAATTCTCCGCCGCCTACAAGTGCTACATCGCTTATGGTGTGTTGCCATTTGTAACATTCAACTCAAGGCTGAAAAGCCGAGCTTGTTGCCTTTTCTAGACGAAACCGACCATTCACTCGGAGCGGAGTTAAAAAGGCGGCGTTTAGCCCTAGAATGGATACAGGAATACACAGCACAGCACTTTCAAGTACTAAAAGATTCTTATTAAAAGTGGGAATGGAATCAAATAAGTCCTCATACAAAAAATAGGAAAAAAGTGAATTGTTTTTTAGGGTTTAACTATTGGGATGATAAAATAAATTCACTTGCAAATAGGGTTTTAATTTACCGTATTGAACATAGTCTTACAATAACAGAATTGTCTGAACAAATTGGTGTCAGTAATGGAATTATTGAACGAGTTGAAAAATCTAAAATATTAGTTTCTCAAAAGATGATTAAAAGAATTGAAGAGTATATTATATAACCATTTTTCTACTTTAATCTCTCAACTAACTGTCCAGTTTTTTGTTGCAAGTCCAGCTTTGCAATGCGTCGAAGAATATACAGAAGTACAGGTTATTATTTGTAAAGATAATGAGAGTATTACCATTAATAATATTGATAAGGTTATTAGAAATTTAACAGAGAAATAGCTTTGGTTGCTATTATATGTCATTAGGGAATTTATCAAAAATTTTTAGCAAATTTTCTCTTTTTTCAACGCCCACAACATTTAGGTAAATTTATGTTGTTTCCAATGTGGCATCAAGCCATTTCTTTACCATAGTAATAAGAACTTTTGTAACCGCATGAACGGCAAAATCATGACGAAGCCCTCTGGCGCAACTTTGAATACTTGTTATTTTTGCACGGAACATAACATGCTTAACATAACGGGATTCAGAGCGCAGAGAGAACCGCTACAAACATTTCTCAAGACCATGAAACCATATATAATGCTATCTATAAGTGAATTAAAGTAAAAAATCCGTTAGAGTTAAATTTTTATCCCTTAGAGATATACAGAGGACAAATATTATCTATTCCTTTAGTATATCAAAAAAACATGATATGATACGCTCTAAAATAGTCTATGAAGATGTCATCAAGAGATTGTTGACTATTCTGAAATTGTATCTCTTTTACACACATAGATATTATTAAAACCTAAATATTAACTCAATTTAAATAACCCTTGGAACCAATGAAAAACAATATTATGTTAATGCTGTTGGTGTATTGCACCATGAGCATTTCTCTTTTTGCACAAAAAAGTAATAAAGAGCTCGCCAATGAATACCTGAACCTAAAAGGGGAAGTGATTTTTAGCTTCACAATCAACAACAAAGCAGAATTAAGCACTATTACAAAGGAATTAGCTATTGTTCACTTTGATGAAAAGACCAATAGCGTTAAAGTAATGGCAAATAAAAATCAGTTTTCATCTTTTTTACAAAAAAACGTTGCTTTTACAGTCATTTCAGAAGATAACATCGTAGGGTATAGAACTATGACTTCTGATTTACCTATTAAAGCCACTACGTTTCCACTTACGGCATACCCAACATATGCTGATTATGTAGCAATGATGAATGATTTTGCCACCAGTAATCCGTCCTTATGTAAAGTAGAAAATATTGGAGCTACAGGCGAAGGAGATAAATCACTACTATTTGTGAAATTATCAGATAATGTAAACCAAAATGAGCAAGAACCTCGGGTAATGTATACTTCCTCTATGCACGGTGATGAAATAGCAGGGTATCCTATGATGCTTAATCTTATTGACTATTTACTTGGAGCATACAAGAATACAAGTCATCCAAAACATATCGAGATCAAAAATCTTTTGGATAATAGTGAGGTTTGGATTAATCCACTGGCAAATCCTGATGGTACGTATCGCAATAGTCCTAATAACACATCTGTCGCTAATGCTACCCGAGGAAATGCTAATAATGTAGATTTAAATAGGAATTATCCTGATCCTGATGATGGTGCTCATCCTGATGGAAATACATATCAGACAGAGACCATTGCTTTTATGAATTTTGCAGATACTAAACATTTTGTATTATCTGCTAATTTTCATGGAGGAATAGAATTAATCAATTACCCATGGGATACATATGCTGGAGCACATCCTGATGAGGATTATTTTCTACATATTTCTAAAGAATATAGAGATCACTGTCAGGCGAATAGTCCTTCCGGATATTTTGATGCATTAAATAACGGAATTACGAATGGTTATGCCTGGTATGAAGTACAAGGAGGAAGACAGGATTACCAGATATATAATCAGAAAGGGAGGGAAGTAACTGTTGAATTGTCAAACAATAAAGTGCCTGCTTCCAATCAATTAGTGAATTTTTGGAACTATAATAGAGATGCTCTTCTTGCATTTTTGAAACAAGTAAATTATGGTATCCATGGAGTAGTAACTGATGCAGTAACCAACCAACCGATACAAGCTAAAGTAACAGTTGTTGGTCGTGAGAGTTATGATTCCTGGACACCAACAGAATTACCAGAAGGAGATTATTACAGACCTATAAAGGCAGGAACTTACAATGTTTTGTATGAAGCAGAATGTTATGAATCCCTTACTTTAACAGGAGTAACAGTAGCAGACTATGCTGCGGTGATTAAAAACGTTCAATTAACACCTATAGGTGGAGTAGCACCAACAGGATTAACAGCATCAAATGTACAGCCTACTACAGCAACGTTAAGCTGGAGTGTTAATTCTGGAGCCACATATAATGTAAGGTATCGCGTAATAGGAAGTTCGAATTGGACAACCTTATCTTCAAATACAAATACGATTAACATAACTGGGTTAATTGCTACAACTCAATATGAAGCTCAGGTAAGAAGCAATTGTGGAGGGGGAGCAAGTTCTCCTTATGGTCCCTTAATGAACTTTACAACTACGGATACCTCGATTACGTACTGTGCTTCTAAAGGAACTAATGTAAGTGATGAGTATATAGATTATGTAGGGTTAGGTGGTATTACTAATACGACAGCTGCAAATGCAGGATATGGAGATTTCACCAATTTAGTAGCGAATATCGGAACCGGAACAAATACAATTGTAGTAAGTGCCGGTTTTACAAATGTGGCATACAGCGAATATTGGAGTGTTTGGATTGATTATAATCAGAATGGCACCTTTGATACTGAAGAGCAGATTGTATCAAATTTGTCCAATAGTAGTGCTAATCAATCTTTTAATTTTGATGTTCCTGCTACAGCTTTATTAGGTAATACAAGAATGCGTGTGTCTATGAAATATAGTACAGCGTCGGCGCCATGTGAAACTTTTACCTACGGAGAAGTAGAGGATTATAGTGTAAATATTAGTACCACCTTACTTTCTAAAGGAAACGAAGCTTCTTTGGTAAATGACTTTATATTGCATCCAAATCCGATAAAAGAAGCAGAGGATTATAGTGTAAATATTAGTACCACCTTACTTTCTAAAGGAAATGAACCTTCTTTGATAAATGATTTTATATTGTATCCAAATCCGATAAAAGAAGGAGTGTTATTTATAAAAAACATGAATCAAAAAAATGTATCCTTCAGAATTGTTAATTATGTGGGGCAAACGATTATGAAAAATCAATTATCGGGAGATAAAATTAACGTAGCGCGTTTATCTAATGGGATGTATTTTTTAGAAGTAAATACAAGCAACAAGACTATTACCAAAAAGTTTATTATAACTAAGTGATTTTTATATGTAAAATAGAAGCTTCCGGAAGATTTATCTTTCGGAAGCTTTTTTTTGATTGAACCTGTTCGGTTTTTAGATTGAAGTACACCGCTACTGCTAGTTTAAAAACTAGTGGAGACAAGAGTAAGCAAAAACAATTAATTCATTTTAATTTAGATTAATATCTGTATTTAAATTCCTGCCTTCACTTCAACTACGCTCAGTGACCATGTAGGAATTCATCACCCTGCTAGCGCGAGCATCTTGCTCGTGCCGTTAAAGATTTGCTTTAAAATATCAAAATCAATACTATTTCTTACTCATGCCTTCACGAGCATGACGCTCGCGCTAGCAAAATATTAGTTTAAGATCATATATCAATTTTCAAAATAGTTTGATCTTCTTGATAATTTCTTGCACTGCTATATTTCCAATCGATTGGATTCGTAACAAAACCTGCTTCAACAGGGTTATTATGAATATAATCTATCTTTTGCTGCACTACTTTATCACTCCATAATTCAATTGGTTTATTATGCTGTTGCCAAAATTGACGTCGTTTTACATTACTTTTTTTCTTTCCTGCTCGTTCCATCATCCACAATAGCCATTCTTTTCTACTTTCTTGCGAATTTTCTTCTATAGTTTTTATTAATTTCCGAGCAGTAAAACCTTTAAAATCTCTAATCAACCCTGACGGATCTTCATTTTTAGAACGAAATATTAAATGAACATGACTTGGCATAAAACAATAGGCAAACACTTCCATTCCTTTTTCTGCTCTACAATAATTTATACTTTCTTCTAAAACATTAAAATAAATTTGACGAATAAAAACATCTAACCAGTAAACCGTTGCAAAACTTATAAAATATGCGCCTTGTTTGTTATGGAATTTATATTTTCTACTCATAAAACTATATTTCTTTTCTAATATCAAGAGCTCGACATTCGAACTAGCTGTTGCTCCTTATAAACACTAATATTAAAAGATTCCTGCCTTACTGAAACAAGTTCAGCATACAACGCTGGAATTCATCACCCCAACCACCCCTCACGATCCAAACTCCTATATTGAATCGCCTCACTAATATGCGAACCATTAACGCCTTCTACGCCCTCCAAATCTGCAATAGTCCTAGAAACTTTTAAAATTCTATCATAAGCGCGTGCAGATAAATTCAAGCGCTCCATAGCTGTTTTTAATAATTCTTTAGAAGCTTCATCCAACAAACAATACTTCCTAATTTGCTTAGTATTCATTTGCGCATTATAATGCACAACATCAGATTCTTTAAAACGATCGGTTTGAATTTCTCTGGCTTTGGTAACCCGCTTTCTAATATCTACCGAGGTTTCTCCTTTTCTATCATCAGACAACTTATCAAAAGGAACAGGAGTGACTTCAATATGAATATCGATGCGATCTAATAACGGCCCTGATATTTTGCTTAAATAGCGTTGCATTTCTGCCGGACTTGAGGTTACAGGTGCATTAGTGTCATTAAAATAACCTCCAGGGCTTGGGTTCATACTTGCCACTAACATAAACGATGATGGATAAGTTACTGTAAACTTTGCACGTGAAATCGTCACTTCTCTATCTTCCAACGGCTGTCGCAATACCTCTAAAACACCTCGCTTAAATTCTGGCAATTCATCTAAAAACAACACACCATTATGAGATAAAGAGATTTCCCCGGGTTGTGGAAATGCACCACCACCTACGAGTGCTACGTCAGAAATTGTATGATGAGGACTCCTAAACGGACGTTGAGCCATTAGTCCGGAATCTTTTATTCGCCCCACCACCGAATGTATCTTAGTTGTTTCTAAAGCTTCATGCAAGGTCATTGGTGGTAAAATACTAGGCAAGCGCTTCGCTAACATAGTTTTACCAGCTCCCGGAGGACCTATTAAAATAATATTATGTCCACCAGCCGCTGCAATTTCCATACAGCGTTTAATACCTTCCTGACCTTTAACATCGGAAAAGTCGAATTCCGGAAACTCCAAGTTTTTATAAAATTCCTCACGAGTATTGATAATGGTTTGTTCAAGTGGTTCTCCTTTATCAAAATAATTTATAACTTGTTTAATGGTTTCTACACCATAAACTTCCAATCCATCTACAATGGCAGCTTCTTTAGCATTGGCTGCCGGTAAAATAAAACCTTTAAAACCTTCTTCTCGTGCCTTAACCGCTATAGGCAAAGCGCCTTTTATGGGTTGTAAACTTCCATCAAGGGAAAGTTCCCCCATGATTAAATATTTCTCTAAAGTTTCAGCCTGAATTTGTTTTGAGGCAGCAAGAATTCCGATGGCTAAAGTAAGGTCGTATGCACTTCCTTCCTTTCGTAAATCGGCTGGCGCCATATTTATGGTGATCTTTTTTCCGGGGATTTTATAACCATTGTTTTGGAGAGCTGCTGCAATACGATAATTACTTTCTTTAATGGCATTATCTGGCAATCCGACTAAATGGTAACCTATTCCAGAATCTACATTTACCTCAACGGTTATTGTTGTGGCTTCTACGCCGAAAACGGCACTTCCGAAGACTTTTTTGAGCATACAATAATTCTATTAACGGCTAAATGTAGGAAAATTAACCTAAATATAAAATTCAGATATTTTTTAATCCATCAGGTTTTATTTTTACCGCATTAGAATTAGTATTATACTAAAGAATAATACCAGATACTTTCGAAGTATTTAAAATAGTTATGACACTATTGGGTTATTATTTTACTATAACTTTTTTAGTAGTTTTCCCTTTATTTGTTATAATTTCTACAAAGTAAGTTCCTTTTGCAAGTGTAGAAACGTCTATTAGGTCTGTTGTTGATACTTTTACCAAAGTACCTAAAACCGTGTAGATAGCTGCTTGTTTTAACCTCAAGTTTTCTTTAAAAGTAATTTGCAAAGTATTAGATACAGGGTTTGTATAAAAACCAACCTGTTCTTCCTTCATAAAATTATCACTGGATAAAACATTATTTAAATCAAATACACGCACATGGCCTGAAGAAACACCATTACCATCATTAAGTCGTGCTCCAATGGCTACGACTGAACCATCTGCAGATATAGAAACACTTCCTTCTGAATTATCATCATCACTAGCATCACCAGATGCTTCCTCAACAATACTATTTCCCATTTTAACCCAACCTGTAGGGATATCTCTATATTTATACACTTGTACATAACCTGAACGAGAAGCACTATAATCTCTACTTCCTGGTGCTCCAATTGCCACTACAGTTCCATCTGCAGATAAAGAAACACTAGTACCTAATTCTTCATATATTGACTCCCCTACTATATCACTTCCTACTTGAACCCATCCTAAAGAAGATCCCATATCTCTATAGATACGCACATGTCCAGAACGTTTAGGATGTCCATCAATGTTATAATATCGTGCGCCAATAGCCACCACTTTCCCATCTGCTGATAAAGAAACACTTCCTCCTGATTCATTTACAGCAGATTCACCATCAATATCATTCCCCACTTGCACCCATCCTAAAGGAGTTCCCATATCTTTATATACACGTACATGACCTGAAGAAATACCGTTATCATCACTCCCTCGTGTACCAATAGCCACTACTTTACCATCAGCGGATATAGAAACACTATCTCCTGATCCATCACCTTCTGTTTCCCCATCAATGTCGCTACCTATTTGAATCCACCCCAAAGATGTTCCCATATCTTTATACACACGTACATGACCAGAAGTTAGCCCATTACCATCATTATATCGAGCAGCTATGGCTACAACTGCCCCATCGGCAGATAAAGAGACACTGTCTCCTGAAAAATCCAATGCTGATTCACCGTCAATATCGTCACCCACTTGAATCCATCCCAAAGGAGTTCCCATATCTTTATACACTCGTACATGCCCTAAAAATGTACCATTACCGTTATTAAATCTTGCACCAATGGCCACCACTTTACCGTCGGCAGACAAAGAAACACTTCCTCCAGATTCATCACCTTCTGCTTCTCCATCAATATCACTGCCTACTTGAACCCACCCCATGGTTGAACCCATATTTCTATAAACACGAACATGTCCCGAAGAAACACCATTACCATCATTAAGTCGTGCTCCAATAGCCACTACTTTACCATCGGCAGATAAAGAAACACTGTCTCCTGATTCATCACCTCTGGCTTCCCCATCAATATCAACACCTATTTGTGTTTGCGATAGTATTGTAAAAGGTATCAATGCAATTAGTAATAAAATATTTTTCATATATTTTTTTGATGTTTTTCTAATTTAGAAGCTGTCATAAAGTTGGTACGAAAATACCTTTTCTTGTATGATTTTAAGCAAGTATTTTGCTTTTATTTTACCACAAAAATTCCTGAATTCTCATTAAAATTAATATTGGTAATTTTTGGATTCCAAACCGTAAACAAAACTTCCAAAAGCTTTTTTAAGTATGTAATTGTTTTCCAACTGTTAAGAAACTAAAACGCACAAAAATGCCACCATGCAAAACATGATGGCATAAATCATTCACTTACCCATTTACAAACAAACTACAGAAAGGTCATTAATAATGATTTCGTTTCTCCTGAAGACATGCTTTTAACATTAATCATATAAATTCCAGGTTCTCGGAATATATTGGATTTTAATTTCAATTTCTTCGGACTTGCCTTTTTGTTGTATAAAAGTCTTCCATGAATATCAAATATTCTGACTTGAACATCGCTATCGTATCTCCTTAAATCAACCGTAAAGGTACTTCCAGTAATTGGGTTGGGATAAGCTCTCAATACAGAAGTTAACGGATAAGTATCTTCCTGTTTTTTAAGCCTTTTACTCGCTAACTCCGAATTATAGGTTATAACTAACTGAGGTTCTGTAGCGCTATTTTCTTTAGAAGCAAAAGCCACATCATCACTACCGCTCGATGCTGTAAGAATTAAACTCACATTACCACCACCACTCAACGAACTGGTATTTAAGTCCCAAGTATAAGTATTTCCCGGGTTAAATGGACCTTGCTTGGTTGCTAGTGTGCCACTGGACGAAGGTGCATTACTACCAGACACATTACTTTCTGTCCAATTATTACTATTTGCTAAGGCTGCCGAAATAGACAACGATCCATTACCCGCATCGGAATTACAGGTCATTTTTAATTGAGCCGACGTAATCGAACCATTAATGCCACTCAAGTCATACTGCAAATAGCCTATTCTAGCCCTGCTTGTATTTTCCACCCGAATAAGGTTATTGTTATTATTCGAACCATTCTGAGTATAGGCATCATGTATCGGTGATAGTGTTACTGTTTGTGACCCTCCGCCAGGAGAATCGACAGACAAGTTAATCCTAAACCTATAATTTCTTGTCAGGTTTGTTAGGGTGCTCAATCCACCTGTAGGGGCTGCACCTTCTGAGACACTGGCTGAGTTACCACTGGCTGAGCCACCGCTATACCAAATCTCGTCTGCGGGACTATTGGAGTCGAATGGTATTACCGATCCTATGCTTCCTCCAGAGCCATTAGCATTGGCATCCAAAAATCCTGGTGCGATGGTCTCTCCGTTAGCTAGGGTAATCTGCTTGGCTGTACCGGTATTGAATGCTACCGTGTTTTCACCTACATTATAGGCAGATGAGGCTCGAGATGTCCCTACTGCTAACACTGTGAAATTGTTATCGGAATTTACCTTTACTACAAATGGGGTAACGGGGTCGGCTTTCCTGTTGGCATAGAATACAAATTCGTCTACGTTTAGGGTCTGGCTCGCTCCTGTATTGTTCGTATATGTTTCTGATTCATTGATGACCAAATTAGACTTCCAACCGTCTATCCCTGCATTGGTATTGGTTGGATTTCCTATAGAAATACCACCTCCGGGAGGAGCATTCGATACCGTAACTGTAGTGGTGTCTGTAAATCCACCATCTGCTGCTGTTACGGTAATGGTTGCTGTTCCTGCCGATACTCCAGTTACGACTCCGTTAGAATTAACGGTTGCTACTGACGTATTGTTCGAAGACCATGATACCGATTTATTGGTTGCGTTTGAAGGTGATACGGTTTCATTTAACGGCTCTGTTTCACCTACGTTCATTGATACCGCGGATGGTGAAACTGATACACCCGTTACTGCTACAGGACTACCATCATCAGGGACTAACGTCCAAACCCTTACCCAATCATAGTATGACGTGTTTCTCGTAGGGTCTGTAAGCGATGCATCGGTAGGCCGCTGTTCCCAAGTGTACGTTTCGGTTACCATACATATAAACATACCTCGATTAAAAGGCGTCGATGTTTTATCTGTTCTAAACTGCACGGTTTCTCCTTCTTGATCATCAAGGTAAAATGTCACTTCATTAGCATCTTTCCACCAAGCACCATAGGTATGAAATCCTTCGTCGCTTTGCTGATTAGATCCGTTAGGAGCTTTTATAGGTCCCGTAGTTGTGCCTCTGGAAAAGAACTGCTCGTTACCACCGCTACAATTTTTCCATCTAAAATGGGTGTTCGATTTCATATGCGTGGCAAAAACAGGGTTATTCGTAGCATCTCCAATCGTCTCGACAATATCTAACTCCTGACTATAACTATCTCCGCCACATCCTCCCGGTAAAGGTGCTTTTCTGTTTTCTAACCAGAACGTGGTTGACATTCTGGTGGAAGAAGCCTTTAATCGGCATTCGTAATAAGCGAATTTGGTGTTTTCGTTTACAGAAGTCACAGCTCCTCCGTAAATTTCATATCCATCAAAAGGTTGATTAAGAACACCGTTTGTAATTTTCATGTATCCATCTCCCACCGAAATTGAAGCAGGATTAAACCATGCAGGCCTCCTACCATTCCAGAAAGGATGTTCTTTTCTCCATTTGGTAAGGTCAAGGTTATTACCATTGAATTCATCTGAATATACTGCCGATAATTGCCACTTATAACCCGGGGGCGCTGTTGGAGGATCTGCAAAACCCGTTTTACCAATTAAGAGTATACTTATAACTAGTATTAATTTTTTAATTTTCATATCGTAACTATTTTATGTTTTATAAAGTTTCAGTTTTTGTTACTTTACTCGACAACCGCTTTTATGGTTTGACGGTGATTATCACTTAAAACATTGATAAAATAGAATCCTTTTGAAGCAAAAATATTTGAGTCGAGGATTAACTGGTTTTCAGAAGTTTTTGTTTTGTAAACCAATCGTCCCATAACATCAAATATGGTAATATTTGTAGGGCCATTATGCTTGTAAAAGTTAATTTTAAATGCTCCATTAGAAATTGGATTAGGCAAAAGTTTAGCTTCAGGCCTGTTCGATTTAATGACACTTAAAGCTGCCGATTTAACCGCCTTGCTTGCACTAGAAGAGTTATAGGTAATTACCAATTGAGGTTCGGTTACACTATTTTCCTTTGAAGCAAATGCCGCATCATTACCACTTGTAGCAGAAACGACCAAACTTACATTACCACCTCCACTTAAGGCATTTGCGTTTAACGCCCAGGTATAAGTCGATCCGATGCTATAAGTGCTATTAAGGTTCCCCAATAATGTACCTAAGCCAGGCTTGTTTGAATTAGAAAGCGTGGTTTCCGTCCAATTGTTGGATGTACCGAGGTTAATATTGATGTTACCATTTCCTGAATCACTATTACAAGTCATTTTAAGATCTACATTGGTTATTGTTCCCGTAACACCACTTAGATCATACATAAGATACCCTACTCTATTTCCAGATTCTATTCTAATAATATTGTTATTAAAGTTAGTAGAACCTTGTAAGTAAGCATCGTGAATGGGTGACAGTGTAACGGTTGTTGATCCTCCACCTCCAGCGGTAACCGTAACATTGCTTGTGGCAGTAAAACCTCCATCTGCTGTTGTAACTGTAATGACCGAGGTTCCTACAGCCACTGCGCTAACAACGCCACTACTATTTACTGTTGCTACCGATGTGTTGCTTGAACTCCAGCTAACACTTTTATTTGATGCATTAGAAGGTGAAACGGTTTCTGTTAGATTTCCTGAATTACCAACGGTTAAGTTAAGTGAGGTTGGCGCTACGGTTATTCCGGTTACGCTAACGCCCGGATTCCCTGTATTTACGGAAAGGTTGATCTTAAACCTGTAGTTTCTTGTTAGGTTTGTTATAGTACTTTGCCCTCCTGTTGGAGCTGAACCTTCTGATACGCTGGCTGAATTACCGCTAGCTGAACCTCCACTATACCAGATCTCGTCTGCGGGACTGTTCGAATCGAATGGTATTACCGATCCTACACTCCCCCCGGAACCATTGGCGTTAGCATCCAGAAAACCAGGTGCGATAGTTTCTCCATTAGCTAATGTAATCTGTTTGGCTGTTCCTGTATTAAATGCTACTGTATTCTCTCCTACGTTATATGCCGAGGAAGCTCGAGACGTTCCCACAGCCAATACCGTAAAATCATTATTGGCATTAACTTTTACAACAAATGGTGTAACCGGGTCGGCTTTTCTATTGGCATAAAATACAAATTGATTGACATTAAGTGTTTGGCTGGCTCCAGATGTATTTGTGTATGTTTCCGATTCATTAATAACCAAATTGGACTTCCAACCATCTATCCCCGCATTAGTATTTGTTGGATTTCCGATAGAAATAGTGCCAGGCGGTAAACTAGACACGGTAACAGTAGAGGTATCTGTAAATCCGCCATCATTTGTTGTTACGGTAATTGTTGCCGTACCAGTACTTATTCCTGTTACCATACCACTAGAGTTAACCGTAGCTACTGCTGTATTATTAGAAGACCACGACACCGATTTATCTGTTGCATTGGATGGTGAAACGGTTTCATTTAACGTCCCTGTATCTCCTACATTAATTGATAATGCCGATGGTGAAACCGTAATACTTGTTACATTAACGGTACCACTAGGTGTATTGGTTACATATCTACTCCAGAACTTAGCAGTGCTATCGGCATTCGATCCAATATTAAAAATCCACCAGTTTTCGGCACAGTCGGAATAATCAACCCCATCAAAATGAATATAAGACCAATCATGAGGATATCCATTGGGCCATAGTGTATCAATAATATTATCTGCTTCTGTCCAAAGCTGACTTGCAACTGGATTCACCGAGCTTTTAGCTTGTGCAATCCAGGTACTTTGTTTACTTCTATACTCAGGAGTTTCCCAGGGACCACGATCTCCCCAACCCGCACCAAATGGTGCATTACCATCATCAATAGCAAAATATTTGGCTTTATCTTTTACATAGTTCAGATCGGAAGAAGCCGTTTGGTTTTCATTCCAGTTACTATGCTGAACAACAATAACATTGTTCTTAACTGTTGAGGCAGATACGGTTTGTAGCACTTGTGCAATCCAATCTGCCGTAATATTAGATTGCCCGGCTTCCTGAACCCATACCTTTCCCCCTGCTTGTAGAATAGGTACTACCTTGTTTTTAATATTGGTAACCGATGCAGACCAATTGGCATCTGCGTCTGTCCAGTTGCTACTTCCAAATGCCATATTGAACAAGTTATCAGAGTCGATAAACTGTCCATTCTGAATTCCTACAGCTCCTGCAACGGCGTAATACTCAACACCGGCAAGGTCTGGATGCGCTAACATGCAACCCAATGCTGCTTGCGCATGAATGTCGTCTGGGTCTGGTTTACTATCAAACTGAGCAATTAAAATGTCAGTGTTTTTGTTAAAAAAAGGTCGTTGAGCAAAAATTTGTGTAAATGCGGTCGCTAAGACCAACATAAGAATTGGTAAAACTTTACGTTTCATTTGATAAAAATGTTAAATTCGTTTACGTTTTCCTCTTGTATACTTCAATACAAGTAAGCGTCAAATCGGTTAGAATTTTTATCAATGTGTAAATGTCAATGCCAGTGTGACATCTTATTAAATTTTTTACCACCCCATATTCCACATTAATGGGATTGGATATATTGGCTTTTTTAAAAACCAACTATGTAGCAATACCAAATAGTATTTGGTTTTAATTTTGTGTAGTAATAAAAATTGTGCTATAATTTTTATTACTATTACTTTAGGTAAGTGATTTAAATATATAAAAAAAAGAATATATCATCCTAATAATCAAATATTTATTTCAATTATTAAGTTGTAAAACGACCGTTTGTCGTATGTAGCTAAAACCATGATTAGAATGAGAATTTCCTGAAAGCAACTATGCTTACTTGCAATTGCTTATAAAGTTTTAATCTTTATTTAATTGAAAATTAAAACACACAAATTTATATTCATTTTTACCGAAAAATGAATTTGCCTCACAATTAAGAATTACATTATTGGGGAATTTTGGAAAAAATTTAAGTTTTAAAAATATAAGGCCTCAAAATAATTTTGAGGCCTTAATTAATACTTAGCATAACTTAAGTTATAACCATCCTAATTATGAAATATGCCAAGTACTTTTCTTGTTTTAGTAATTCAAATAGTCACTGTTTCGCGAATGTTATAGCGAGTTGGTATGTTGAGAAGCTGTACTTATTAATGATGTAAGCCTACGAGTAGAAATTGCATGACCCACCTTGTTTATAATCGAACCAATAAATGCAAATACGCTCAATAACCTTTTACGTAACCCATAATCTTTTCCATAATTAAAGTGATAAGCCCTGCGTAAATAAGAGAAGCCTTTGGGTTTAGTTTTACTAATAGGGTAAATAGCTTCTTCCGTTACAACTGTTGAACCTTTAAAAGTTTTAAGATTATGATCGGAAACTAAATCATCTGTAAATAAAACGGGTGCATGATCTAGCTGCTCTGGAAACATCTCCTCCGACTGTCTTGTTGAAAGTATCCGGTTTTTAACAGACGTTGTCGTATCAATAGACTCATTTAAACATTCATCTTGTTTTGTGAAGTTTTCCACAAAGCTTTCCGTTTCTTTTGATGACGATTTATAATCTTGCTCATACCTTACTTCCATTATATTTCTGTTAATGGTAAATATGAATATGGATTTTACTAAACGGCTATAAAAAATAGTCCAGTACATGTCCGTGCTGTTGGTTTCCGGAGTTAGTACTTTTACACCCCAGTCACTATCATTCGAACCATATTTATCAAACACCTGAACATTTTTTCCATTGTTAGATATAATAACCTTTGCTATTTTTTTTGTGTTTTTATCATTATTAATCCAAATACCATCGATGGTATTTTTAAAGGTTAAAATATTTTGAGTGGTTTCCATCTTGAGAGACTTTTACGGTTTATTTTGATTGTCGAGTATTATAGCTCAAAACTATTTCTAAAAACGTATTAACTCAAGAGGGAAATACTTGAAAACCAGACAGGAGAATATTCTAAAAAATGTCAGGTGTATTATTTTTAAACAAGGGTGTTTTTCCCCTTTTTTTAACAAGATAACCCCTATAAACAAAAGCAAATAACATATAAAAAACTGAAAAACAAATACTTACAATAAAAACGTGTTCGACATAACATCTTAATAGCGTATAAAATTCAATTTTTAATATGTATTTTTGAAAGTAACCATTTAATTAAAAACATAGATGAAAACAAAATCGAATCAAAAACTGGCTATCATTTTATTAATTATGGCATTGTTCTTCCAATCATGTGAAGAAAAGAAAAAAGTAAAGCCTCCGAAACAAATTATCGACTATGAATATGCTAATACTTTAGAAGAAGAGTATAAAAAAACACGAAGTGTTGCTATTAGAGAATATCTACAAATAGATGACGCTCGTGAGTTCTGGTTTGACTTAAAAGGATTAAAACAGTACATTAAATTTGTAGAACAGGAAGCCAAAGAATTAGGCTACGAAAATTTAGGTATTCGTATTTATAACGGCGCCTACCCAAAGGATGACAGATATCCTGATCCTGGTTATTCTACGGTTTTTTTAGTTCCTACAGGAAATAAAACACATTCAAAAGCAAGTTTTTTGCCAATAACTACAGCAGTTGGTGATGATAATATTACTAATATTCCAGCCTATAATTATGGGCATGCCGGAAGACCTCCAAAGGATGTAGATTAAAAATTTTAATGCTTTAAATGAATAACTTATACCTATATACCATTGACCTACTTGAATTCATAACGGCAATTGTTGCACTAATCCATTATAAAAAATATGCTCACTCAACAGAACGTTATTTTTTACATTTCTTATGGTTCACTTTTTTAGTAGATTCCATATTAGGTGCACTGCTTAGTTATTTTAAAATCGACAATACATGGGTTTATTACAGTTATACAGGTATAAGTTTTTTGTTTTTTTACAGGTGGTACTATTCTATTTTAATACATAATATGTATAAAAAGATAACAATAGCACTAAGTGCTGTATTCGTGATTCTGTATATTTTAAATGGACTATATACCGAATATCAAGAATACAGTTTCGTAATAGGAGCCTCTTTTTTGCTAATTTTAGCCGTATTTCACCTACATCAATTATTTAATTCGAGCTATACTTTAAAAATAAAATACAAACTAAGTTTCTGGATAACAACAGCTCTTGTACTTTTTAATATAAGTATGATACCATTTATGTTATTGTCTAAATATTTTAATGTTCTAATTAATAATTCAGCATTTACCATTATCTTGGTTTTCCTAAATATGGTTTTGTATGGCTGTTATATAATAGGTTTCACATGGACGAAAAAGAAATACAATCATTTTTAATTATATCTTCTGTAGTATTACTTATTTTAATGATTACAATGATTTCTCTTTTTCTCCTTTTT
Source organism: Flavivirga eckloniae (assembly GCF_002886045.1). Classification (NCBI taxonomy): domain Bacteria; kingdom Pseudomonadati; phylum Bacteroidota; class Flavobacteriia; order Flavobacteriales; family Flavobacteriaceae; genus Flavivirga; species Flavivirga eckloniae. The sequence goes on from NZ_CP025791.1 coordinate 556,025, forward strand.
CAAAAAAGAAAAAATGCCCTGCTCTTAAAAAATGAATTTGCCGAAAAGCAGTTTGAACAAGAAATTTCCAAAGCCAAAATAGAAATTAGAGAAGAAACCTTTAGAAATATTAGTTGGGAATTGCATGATAATATCGGGCAATTATTAACCTTAGCAAAAATACAGTTACAAAACAACTCCCCCATTGAGGATGTAAAAGCAACGCTTAATACGAGCCTTAAGGAGCTAAGAATTTTATCTAAATTGATTAATCCAGACGCTTTAAAAAACATGTCTTTGGAACAGGCCATAAACGATGAGATTGGCAGGTTTAACAGACTTAATTTTATAGAAGCCAACCTTACTGTTAAAGGAGATCGGGTAAAAATTGATAATAAGATTGAGATTGTATTCTTTAGAATTTTACAAGAGTTTTTTTCAAATACCATAAAGCACGCCAAGGCGACTCACCTCGATATTTTGCTGGATTACCAAACAGACAACACATTAGTTATTAAGGCAAAAGACAATGGTTTGGGGTTTAATTTAAACGAACAATGCCATTCTGGTATTGGATTAACTAACATAAAAAATAGAGCTAAATTGGTAAATGCAGATGCTACTATTTTATCGGTACCTAATAAAGGAACCGAATTAACCATTACATTTAAACTTTAAATATGGAGACACATACCGTAGTAATTGTTGAAGATCATGTTTTGTTATCTCAAGCTATAGCAAGCTTGGTAGATTCCTTTAACAACTTTAACGTACTCTACACCTGTAAAAATGGTAAAGAGCTCCTTACCAAACTAAAAACACCAGAAAATATTCCTGATATTATACTTATGGATGTTAATATGCCTATTTTAAATGGTATAGAAACCACCGAAATTGTAAGAAATGAATATCCTAAAGTTAATGTTATTGCACTTTCTGTAGAAGAAAACGATACTACTATTATAAAAATGCTTAAAGCTGGAGCTAAAGGTTATTTACTTAAAGACGTTGAAAAAGATGTCTTGGAATTAGCTTTAAACGAAACCATAAAACATGGGTATTACCACACTAAAGATGTCTCTAATATTTTGATTAATTCTTTAAATGATGATAATTCCACCAAGATTCAATTAAAGGATAGGGAAATTGAATTTATAAAACATTCCTGCTCGGAAATGACTTATAAGCAAATAGCCGAAAAGATGTTTTTAAGCCCAAAAACCATTGATGGATACAGGGACAACCTTTTTCAAAAATTGAATGTTAAAAACCGAATAGGCCTTGTTTTATATGCTATTAAAAATGGTATTTATAAGATGTAAAACTCCTGCGCAGGCAGGAATCTACCAGATAGCATAGTTGCAACATTTACAAATCAATGTTTTACGGGTTTTAACCTTAACAAAAATTATTTACAAATAAACAAACAATATTTACTTATTAATAAACAACCAAATACAGACCTGTCAGATTTTAAAAATCTGACAGGTCTCTTTTCGGCTTAGTTGGATTATATTTGTTTATACTTTAGTGTAATGAGCCATGAAGTCTTTCTGAATGACGAACTTTATCTCATACTAATTCAAAAACGGCTTTTCGTTAGCAAACAGTCCTGCTTTGTATACCTGTTTCCACTTTAAAGGAATGTTACCATCTAAAATAATGCTTGCCATAACATAGGTATGGGCTTTCCACCTTAAGCTTAAGGATTTTATATGGTTATCTACCTCGGTATAATTTTTAGTTTTAATTAAATTAATAAGCTTTACTATAAAACCGTCTTCTAATTCTAACAGATCAAAAGTATCCAGATACATTTTGTAATTTCTGTTTTCTTTAATTGCCAGCCCTAAAACTGACCAAACAGAACCTAAATTAAGACCTGACAATTCTTTATCATTAAAAATGGCATCTTTCATTTGTTTAGTAGCACCTTTTGAACTTGCAATTAAACAATGTGCGTAGTCTTTTATACTTTCAAAATTCTGAGATAGTTTATACGCTTCTTCTAAATTTCCTTTTTGAATTAAATAATAAACATAATCCGAATTGGTCTCCTTCCCTTCTATCTCACCATTTTCAATACCATTATAAAAATCTATATCCGGGTTGTTTACAATGGTTTCATAACGCCCATTTTCTTTAATGTTTAATATGCGCTTAACACGTTCTGCCTCAATGGCAATTAATTCGGCTAACGATTCATTGTTTTGCGAAACAACCTTAAAAGCATCGTAGGCCGATCTTAAATCGCCCCTTTCTATGTAAACATAAGCTGATGCATAAGCTAACCAATCATGGTCTTTCCATTTTTTATGCCCGGAAACAAATCGTTGGTTCTTTAAATCTTCATCCTCTATGCAACGCGTAGCTAAATAATAAAACGTAGCATTGTCGGGATTGTCTTGTGATAATTGTATATGTTTTTCGCAAACACTTTTATGTGTTAATGAATCTGAAAGGTCCTGCATAGCCCTTAAACTTATTGCTTCATTAGGGTTTCGACTTAAACGCGATTCTATCACTTTTGTACCCGCTTCAACATTTTTTAAATAATAAATCCAACTTAGTACATTCTTGCTGTTGCGATCGTCCCACATACTATGAGATTTAATGATTTTTTCTAAATCTTCAGAGCTTTCAATAACGGATGTTAAATTCTCAGGAGCAACATTACTATAAGCTGAAATAGCCTCTCTACGTTCCCCTATGCTTCCGGTTGGCATTGATATGGTTTCTGGTGGTTCTTCTAAAATGTAATCGGCCTTTACAGAAAACAGTTTTTTAGCACCTAAAATCTCACTGTCATTTATGCCATTTGGAGTTATTTTATAGCCATAAAAAATGGGGTTTTGTATAAAAACGGCTGCATTGGCAATATTGTAAATATAAGTATCGTGCTCGGTAAACTCAAAACTCTCATTTTCAACAATTAAACCATTAGAAGTTGTTGTTATATCGTATGTTGTACCATAATTCAACTGTATTTCTTCTTTTTCATTGGGTTCTAAACTTATCGTTCTACTATCAATATTCACATTGACATGGGTTTGCAAACCATTGTATATATAGAATGGTAGCTTTTGGGATTGACTTCCCCAAAAGATGGCTGCAAATAAAATACTTCCTGCTATTCCAAATTTTGCAGCAGATGGCACAAATCCATCGCCAGTAGCAAAACGATCCCATGCTCCTAGTTTTCTTTGAATGTTTCTTTCGCTACCGGGAACAAGTGTTTGGTAGTCTTCTGGTACACCTGTAATTGTTGGTATACTATTTAAACTTTTATTATCTAAATAAGCTTCTTTAATGTCCTCTTCGGTATCTAAAAGCAATTCTAACGACTCGTTTCTCAACTTTTCTAGCCCTCTTAATGCTAGCGACGCCCAACCACTAACGACATTTATCCAATCGTTTATATTTTCTTTAGTCGGCGATGGGAGTTTAAATTCCTCGAATAAAGATTGATAGTTTTCAACCTTCATATTTTCAAGTAATTTTGAGTCTAAATTTATTGTTTCGGAATGCTTATAAATACGTCTTAACACATTATAATATTCATTGGAAACATTTATTATATCTACTAACTCAGACGATGATACATTACCATCTGCCAAAGCTATGTTTAATACATTATTGAACTTTCTTGCTACATCATTTATATTAGAAATACTATGCTCGCTATAGTGCACTAAACCGGTAAGCTTTTTTAAATATACACCCCAATTCTTATCTATTTTTTCTGCTGATTTGTAGTGTAATGTTCTACACAATGCATCATGATCTCCTAGTTCGGTTTGCAACGTTTTGAGCTCTTTTTTCAAACCAATTAATATGTTCGGAATATCCTTTCGTTTAATCTGGTTTCCACGATGCCAAACCCGCCTTTTTTCAAGTGTTAACGATTCATTTTCGCTAATTATAAGTGCTGCTATTTCTTCTTCAAGCTCGCGTGTGTATTTTATTTTTTCGCTTATATTTTTCGGGTATATCTTTTTGAAACTTTCTTCTAAAGAAGCATCACTTATATTACTTTCAAACAGTGTTTCTGGAGACTTGAAATGCAAAAAGGCATATCTGTTAAAAAACGCTGAATGATATTTTGAATCTAAAAATGTCCAGTTAAAATACTCGTTGTTTTGATTTTTAAGCGCTTCTTCATTGTTTATTACAGTTGTCTCTACTTTAGCTGTTTTAATAAGCCTCTCCGTCATATCCTCACGATACGATTGGGCATCGGAAAACAAATCCCATGATGATTTACCATCTACCGGTTCATAAATATATACCTGCTTTGCATTGTTTTCCCTGTCTACATCTGCGGGGTGTGTAGACCACATTTTTGGTGGATTATATTTTTTTGATGTAAAAATTCTATGATTTTCTAAAGCTTCTTTAGGCAACTCCGGCGATTTACCATAGTTAGGTTCATCCAAAGTTTTTGCCATTTGCTGTATATAATTAGATTGTAGGGTATACATATCTTTAACAGCTTTTTTATCTGCCAGTTCTTCATTTAGGCAATTTATAGCATTATCATAAGCTTCATCTGCTATTTGAAGTTTGTACAGTGCATGTATCAAGGCATCACTTCCGGTTAAGGAAACAGCAACCAAGTCTGCCTGAAATTCCATTTCACGAGACAGGGCTCGTTCTGCTACAACCACAATTCTAAAACAGGTTTCTATTAAAGACCTGATAGCCCAAACTAATATGGAAAGAATCCAGCCTATCCATGCGATTCTTAAGTCTACTCTGGACAGTCCTGCAAGAAACGTATCGAATCCATCACGCTTACCGACTATTCGGGATGCTATTTGCTGTGCAACATATACATAACGTCCCAGTAACATGGAACGTTGGGCAAAGTGACCAAACTCGTGAGCCAAAACGGCCTTAAATTCTCCTAAACTGAGTACATTAACCAAACCTAAGCCAATTTCTAAATTCTTTTTAGATGGTATTAATAGATTTATAAGCGATATATCGTAAGATACGCTCGCATTTACACGGTCGGTTAAAAATACTTTATGTGGTCTGGGTGCTCCGGCCTCGTCCGCCAGTTTGTGTAAATAATCAAATAATACAGGTTCTTCCTTTTCATTGATATACTTAATTATGGGATTTTCTTCTCTTTTGTTTAAAAAGAATAAGGATTTTGCCATAAATATGGATAAAAATCCAAAGCCTACGGCCAAGAAATAATTGGAAAAATGACCATCGAAATTACTGGCATCTAAAAATAGATTGTAAGCAAGTCTGCCAAACCAAATAGTTAATCCTAAGTATAAAACGATAAAAAGTAACAGGCCAAAAACTGATAACCAAACATGTTTCGTAAAAGAAGTCGTGGGTTTTGTATAATTAGCGGGTACTTTAGCTGAAATTGGGGTGTAAAAGCTATTCATTAATTATGTATTTGTATTTAAATATAGTATAATTATTGATCTTTTTGTTTAATTATTTTTCAACTCCCGTAACAACAGCCAGAATAAAAACTTTTAACACACTGAATAAAAGACTATTATACTAAACAGATGTTTTTTTTGTTAATACGTAGTACTACTTACAATTTTGAGTTCTCAAAACTGAATTTTCCTGCCAAGCCTTTAGCGTGACTAATAAAAAAAGTCCCGCCAAGGCGGGACTTTAAAAATTGAAATAGCCAGTTTTATCTAGTTTTATTTAGTTCCATTTAAAAATTTAGGTTTCAATACTAACATGGCCCATCCCCAATTTTGAATATCAGAAGCTGCAGCTTCTGTAATACCTTTTAACTCATACATACCATCTGCTGGGAATAAGTGTGAATATCCAACAACTAAGGCATAGCCTTTAAACTTCTTTTTGAAAACCAAATCTACCTCTGTTCCTAATGATTTTTCACCGCTAGGTAAATCTTGTTCTCCACTAAAGTTTAAAACCTTAACCATAAGGTTTGATGTATCGGTAAATTTAAAGTTTGCGCTTGCATGTACATCAAATAAACCAATAGAATTTGCATGGTTTCCTACGTAGAAATAATCCATGAATCCGTTAAATTTATGATTGGTTCCGTATAACGGGAAGAAAGCTCCTGTTTCTCCAGGATCGGCATCGTTTCCGCTAATCATTTCAACACCAGCTCCTAAAGTAACTTTAGGTGATACTTTATACGTTGCATCCAAACCTAAAAGATACGCTCCTTTTACATCTACATCTGTTTGTCTTTTTCCAGTTTGTATAAATGCATTTGCAGCTAGACCAAAACTTCCTTTTTTATATTTTAAGTGTGTTCCTAATGTTTGTAAATTGTTTACGCCATCGATAGGATCATTATTAGTATCTAATTTTTGGAATCCGTTATTCATTAACAATAAACTTCCTGTAAAGTTTTCCCATGCTTGTTTTACATATAGCATCTGCATGGTTTTATATGAAAAGAAACCTCTTGTACTATAAGCCGTTCCCGTTGAAACAAAGCCTGTTGGATGTGAATAATCTTGATTAAAGGCTGCAGCAAAATCAAGCATAAAATTACCTTTTTTATACTTAAGTAATGCAGCATCGTGGTTACGACCTTGTTGCGCCCAATCTAATCCCCCTAAAATACGTTGGTCGTCGTAAGATAGTACCTGACGTCCTAATTTTGTTGAAAAACCTTCTCCTAAATTAATTTCTGCCCAAGCCTGAAAAACAGCAAATGAGTTGTTTTGGTCGTAAGGTAAAATTTGTCTGTTTTCACCCCAAACCATAACATCTTGTAAACTTATGTACACTTTATAAGCATCTATTTTATACCCAGCATTTAAACGTATTCTTGTAGATATACCATACCCAGCATCTGCATCGTCTGCGATTAGGCTTCCAAAACCATTACGATATTCAGTACGTGGGCGAAATTCGCCATCTAGTGTAAATTGAGCTTGAGCAAATTGAATTGTTAAAGCTAAGATGGTTAGTAATAAATATTGTTTTTTCATTATTAGTTGTTTTTAAGTTTGTTTTGAATTTAATTTTACTTTCAAATTTAGGTTTGTCAAATTTAAAAAGACAAAAACATCTTATTTATGACAAATCTCATATAACCTAACTTTTTAAAAGTTATGGTTTTTTGAATTATTTTATTGGTTAATGTTCTAAAAAGTCTATTAAATGCTTTCTATATTTATAATAGTTTTCGTGTTCCAGAACAGCTTTTCTTGTTCGTGGTCTTTCAAAATCTATTTCCAATATATCTCCTATTTTTGCTTTTGGACCACTGGTCATCATTACTACACGATCTGCCAGAAAAATAGCTTCATCTACATCGTGTGTAATCATAACCGCAGTAATTTTTTCCTTGTTCCAGATTTCAATAAGAATATCTTGAAGCTCCCCTCTTGTTAAAGAATCCAACATCCCAAAAGGTTCGTCTAACAATAACACCTTGGGTTTTATAGCAAAAGCTCTGGCAATACCAACACGTTGTTGCATCCCCTGAGATAATTCGGATGCTTTTTTATTAAAGGCATCTTCTAATCCTACTTTTTGTAAATAGTATTTTGCGATATCGTTACGCTGTGCTTTGGTAGCGTCTGGGAACACCTGATTTACACCCAGTAAAACATTTTGAAGCGAAGTCATCCAGGGCATTAAACTAGGAGATTGAAAAATAACACCTCTATCGGGTCCAGGTCCTTTAATATGATTTCCCAGAACCGATATATTACCTCCAGAAATAGCATTAAGTCCGGCTATCATAGAAAGCATGGTTGTTTTACCACAACCAGAGTGCCCAATAATAGTTACAAACTCCTCTTTCATTATTTGAAGGTTTAAATCTTCCAAAACGGTGTAATCACCTTTGGGCGTTGGGTACACTTTTTTAATGTTAATTAGATCCAACATAACTCTGGAAGGGTAAACAATGCCATTCTCTGCTTGGATATCTGTTGCTTTATAATCTATAGTTTTCATACTTATTCGTTTTTTTAAAAGCGTCCAACAAAGCTTTTTGGGGTTAAATCTGGTAAAACGTATTCTTCTTGAGACTCCGACTTACGCTCATTCCCAATATCCATTAAATACTCAATTATAGCATTTCGAGTTTGCTTGTAATTAGGGTTATCGTTCATCTCTGTTTTATCTCTTGGACGTTCGATATCAATTTTAAACTCTGGTCCTAATGTAGCATTTGGCCCCGGACGCAACGGAATAATCCTGTCTGCCATATAAATCCCTTCATCAACATCGTTGGTAATTAACAAAGCAGTACGCTTGTCTTTATTCCATATATTCAAAATCTCGTCTTGCAAATTCCCACGGGTTAAAGCATCCAATGCTCCCAAGGGTTCATCCATAATTATCATTTCGGGTTTCATGGCCAATGCTCTTGCCACGGCAACACGCTGTCTCATTCCTCCAGATAATTCTTTAGGACGTTTGTTTATAGCTGGTGTTAAGCTTACCATTTCTACATAGTTTTTAACAATGTCGTTTAAAACAGATTTTTTCTCTTTTGGAAAAGCTTCTTTAACTGCCATATATACATTCTGTCCTACTGTTAACCATGGAAGCAATGAGTAATTTTGAAAAATAACACCTCGTTCATGACTGGTACCAACCACTGGTTCCCCTTTAAACAATACTTCGCCACTAGTGGGTAGTAATAAACCATTTATTAGATTCACCAAGGTTGTTTTTCCACTTCCTGTAAACCCTACTATAGCTACAAACTCTCCTTCATCAATAGATAAGTTGATGTTTGAAAGCACCTCAGTAGCATAATCGCCTTGACCGTAAGTTTTACATATATTATTTAATTCTAGATAAGCCATTTTTTGTTGTTTAATTGTTATTTGTTGATTTGTCGATTCGTTTATTTGCTAAATTCAACAAATAAACGATTCAACGGTTCAGCGATTCAACATAATTATATACCATCATTCTTATTAAACGACACCATATTTTGAACGGTCAACATCAATCTATCTAATAAAAATCCGATGATTCCTATAACAAACATGGCAACGATTATTTTCGAATTCGAATCGTTAGCACCATTCTGGAATTCTTCCCAAACAAAAGATCCTAACCCTGGGCTTTGCGCCAATAGTTCGATAGCGATCAATACCATCCATGCTACCGATAAGGTAATACGTAAACCAGTAAATATTAATGGTAATGACGATGGCAGTATGACTTTAAATACCTTTTGGAATGCTCCTAATTTTAAAACCTTAGCAACGTTAATGTAGTCTTTATCTACCGATGCTACACCCATGGCCGTATTTACCAATGTTGCCCACATAGAGCATAAACCAACACTAATAAACGAGATAATGAATGCACTATCCGAATTTGAATCTTTGGTCATGGTTTTAACAATCATGAACACTAATAACAACCAAACTACTGGAGATACAGGTTTAAAAATCTGTATGAGCCAGTTAAAAGAACTTCGAAGTGTTTTACTCAACCCAATAATAATTCCAATAGGAACAGCAATTAACAAGGCTAATAGAAATCCTGCAAATACGGTTTTAAGGCTTGTAAATATTTGATCGACAAACGATGGTCTTCCCGTATAGGTTATAGGATCTTTACCATCTGCAATACGCTTGGCATTTAAAGCAGCTGTTTTTTCTTTAAAAGCTGCCTTGTCTGCACTAATAATATTATGGTCTCTAAGCAAGGATCTGTAAGATTCCCAAACTTGTACTGGAGAAGGTAATGTGTTAGGCTGGCAACTAACATCGCCTGAAGCAATACATGCTGCCATAGCGTCTGCTTCTGCTTGCCCCTGCTCTGTTAAAGCTTTATTGATCTTGTACTCTGCTTCAATATTATAGAGCTTCTTAGCGCCCGCATGCCACAGCCCTATAAATAAAATTATAGAAAGAATAGGTACGACTACTTTACGCAAGAAATCTCTAAAATCTTCCTTTTCTAATTTGCCTGTAAAAAGTGCTTTTAGTGTGGAAAAAAAGCCAAGACCTATAAACTTGGTTACTTTGTTTAATGTTACACTCTGCTTCATGGCTCTATAGATTTAATAGTTTTTGTTATTAGTTTTTGTTTAAGGTGAATTTCTGTTTAAACTGATTTTATTAAATCGAGTTGTCATCTTTATTTCCTATAGTAAAGCTGTTTATATAGCCTATAGGATCTTTGGCATCGTATGAATTGCCATCAATAAAATCAGTAGTTGCTGGTTTATAGCCATCGGTATTTGGAATATCTGATGCTGGAATTTTTCCTTCGGATACTAAAATATCGGCTGCTTTTTTCCAAATATCCGGACGATAGATATCTTTAATGGTTTCTTCGTACCATGTTGCTGGTTTAGATTCTGGTATTTGTCCCCAACGACGCATTTGAGTTAAGAACCAGATACCATCTGAATAAAACGGATATGTTGCATGGTATTTATAGAATACATTAAAGTCTGGCATCTCGCGTTTATCACCTTTTTCGAATTCAAACGTTCCTGTCATGGAGTTTGCTAATACCACTTCGTCTGCACCAACATACTGTGGCATAGAAAGTATTTTAACAGCTTCTTTTCTGTTTCCTGGTTCGTCTAACCATTTACCCGCACGAATTAAGGCTTTTGTTACTGCTACTGCTGTATTTGGATTTTCTTCGATAAACTTTTTAGTCATTACAAAAACTTTCTCCGGATTGTTTTTCCAGATATCGTAATTCGTTGTTACCGGTACCCCAATTCCTTTAAACACGGCTTGTTGGTTCCATGGCTCGCCTACACAGTAACCATAAATAGTTCCTGCTTCTAAAGTCGCTGGCATTTGTGGTGGCGGTGTTACAGATAATAAAACTTCTGCATCAATTTGTCCCTGTACGTTTTCGGCTGTGTACATACCAGGATGAATACCTGCTGCTGCTAACCAATAACGAATTTCATAATTATGTGTTGATACCGGGAATACCATACCCATTTTAAACGCTTTTCCTGAATTTTTATATTCTGTAATTACTGGTTTTAAAGCGTCTGCTTTAATAGGATGTATTGGTTTTCCATCTTCGCCTTTTGGTACGTTAGGTTTCATTTTAGACCACACATCGTTAGATACTGTAATACCATTACCGTTTAAATCCATAGAAAATGGTGTCACTAATTCTGCTTGTCTACCAAAACCGGCACCAGCAGCAATAGGTTGACCTGCTAACATATGCGAACCATCTAACTGACCATCAATTACCCGATCCAGAATGTTTTTCCAGTTCGATTGTGCTTCTACGGATACGAATAAACCTTCGTCTTCGAAAAAACCCTTTTCTTTAGCAATAGCTAAAGGTGCCATATCTGTTAGTTTAATAAAACCAAATGTTAACTGTGGCTTTTCTATTTCTAAGGTTGGAGTCGCTAGAGCAGCAACCTCCTCTTTGGCTTTCTTTTTTTCTTTTCCTCCACAACCAACTAGTAGTAAAGAAAGTGCTACAGCATACAATGTTTTTGTTATTAGTGTCCTCATAATTTAATTCTTTTAGATGATTACTAAGTATAAATACTTATTTTTTGACAAATATATAAGTACAAACACTTATCGCTCATGATTAACAGCATATGCGTAACACTTTTTACACCATAACAAAACCTGCTAAAAAACAGGTTAGCATAATAAGAGGCTGAAAAACAACAATTTAAAATATACTTAATTGGGATAAAGTAGACGGATAGCTACTAATTAATACTAGGTATTTAATGAAAAATTTTTAGTGAAAGCCAGAAATATTCAATATATTAGTAACTATCCGTCAAAAAAACTATTGGTTTTTTTCCAATTGTTTCATCCATTCGGTTTGAGATAAGCCAATATATTTCTTATTGGTACCATATGGATCTTCACCACCTTTAAAGTATGCCTGAATAACTTTCATTGGGATGGTATCTTTTAATTCTGTTGGAACATCGTATTTGTGGTTTCCATGAAAATCGTGGCACTGTATACAAGTAAACCACTCTTCTTTTGCAATGAGGTCTTTATGAGATATATCCAACGGATCGTTCTCAACAACCAGATCTCCATGGCAATTCATACAATAATCAATTGATGCTACGGTTACGCGTTCTTCATGGTGTTCAGAGTGGCATGTAATACATGTAGTTGCGTCGATATTTTTTATCGCTTCTTTAAATCTGGGTTCAGAGAAGCGATGATTAGGATGCCTGTCATTTGGTCTATCGTGACATTCTAAACAATTGGTAACCGTAACATCTTGAGTTCCGAAATCAACACCGTTTTCTCTGGTGCCGACAGCATGAGATATATTTGATTGTATTTGTTGCATTAGGTTCCCTTTGGCATCTGCATGACATGCCACGCAAGTTAAATCCTGATGTCCTGCATTCATAGGGCCTATAGATCGATATGATTCTGAGGTATCCAACGTTAAAAAATAGAATAGCAAAACACCGGATACTAAACCTATAATACCTCCTATATACTGTCTTTGTCTTAACGAACCTACTTTAAACATATGATTAAATTTTAGATTCCCAGTTTTACTGAAACATAATTTGATTATGTTCAAAATAAGAGTTCATCTCACTCCAGGGAATTACTAATAAAAATTTCTTTACTTCTTAGTACTTTAGTCAGACCTGTCAGGTTTTTAAAAACCTGACAGGTCTCAATTGATCATAAAATCAAATTATTAAATACTTTTTATGTATCATCACAGTACTTTAATTCTATTACGATTAAACTTCAATTACAACCTGCTCGCTTGCCGGATAGCTCACACAGGTTAAAATATGGCCGTTAGCGACTTCACTTTCAGAGAGTAAATGGCCTTCAACCATTTTCACTTCTCCAGAAACACATTTTGCTTTACAGGCAGAACACATACCAGATCGGCATGAATAGGGTAATACAATATTATCGGACATGGCTTGCCATAATATGGACTTATCTCCCCTAACCTTCATTTGATGCGATTCTCCATTTACTTTTAAGGTTACATCGCTTATAAGGTCTTTGCCCGATAGCTTTATTTCCGGACTTTTAAATACTTCTACTTTAATTTGTTCGCGGGAAATACCATTTGTTTTTAATAGTTCCTTTATTTTTTCCATATACCCGAAAGGCCCGCAAATCATATAGGTATGATCTTCATATTTAAGCTCGTGCTTTAAAAAGATACTATCCAACAATGTCTTATTTGCCAAACCTGCATGGTAGTTCTCCGCTTCTTTTATGTTTGTAGACAAAATATGTTCGACACAAAATCGATCCGGGTATTGCTTTGCTAAGGCTTCTATTTCATTATGAAAAATAATAGACTCTATATTCTGATTGGCAAATACCAATAAAATTTTAGAATGAATTTCTTTTACCAAAACGGCTTCTATTATGGAATAAATAGGCGTTATACCGCTTCCTCCTGCAAATAGAACATATTGTTTTTTTAATTCTGGTCTGGGCTCTACATAAAACGATCCGGTGGGTTTATCAATTTCTAATTTATCCCCAATTTTAAGATGGTCGTGTACGTAGTTAGACACTAAACCTTTTTCAACCCGCTTAATGGTTATTTTTAAATCCTTCTCTGTGTATGGGTTACTGCTAAATGAATAAGCTCTTTTATGTACCACATTATCGATAGGCACATGAATTGTTAAAAATTGCCCCGGTTTGTAGGATACCTTCTTAAATAAATTTCCATTTTTAAAACTCAGACTTACCGAGTCTTTGGTTTCTTTTATAATATCTTTTATCTGTAGTTTCATATGCGTTAATATTTATTTATAATAGAAAACCGCTCCTATATGGAAAAACATGAGTATGGATACTATTATGGAAAATGCCACATGAGCAATCATCCATCCTTTAAACAGCCAATCACTATTATTTTTAATAACATCCAGATTGATATAACCTAACAGGGCGTTTGAAAGGAATACATAGGATAATAAAAGCAAATATCCATACCCCAGATGCATACTATGTGCATAAAAAAACACAGGGCTTAAAGCACCAAGCCATTTATGCATTGTTGCCATTTTTATTGAGTAAGGCCGCCATTTATTAATAACTCTAGTTACGGTTAACAACCATTGGCATGTTATTAATAAAGCAATCGCTAATCCAGACCAACGTTTATACATTTCGTCTTGTTGGTTTTCTAATAACCAATTCCATTCCAGTTGTAAAAAATACTGAAGAAAAAAAAGCGCTAGAAAAGCTACACCTAAAATGGTGGACTTGTTGCTTGTTACCATAAACTAATGTTAAATTCTGAGAAAATCCTGAAACCAACTATTTGGGGCGAAATCATAAAATAAGCTCCAACCATGCTAAACCTAGGCTTGTTGGTTTCAGGTTTCATTATTAACTCCTCAATTTCAAATACCTAAATCTATATCTTATATTATCGCTTCCTTGTAGTTTACTTTGGTTATTCGACTATATGAAAAACGACAATTTGAACCTCCTTGGTAAACCCAAAGGGTATTTTATAATCTGATTTGCTTTTCATTACAACCAGTCCATAACCGTAAATAATATGGGGCATTAGTTATGGACATAATTGTAACTAACAAAAACTAAACTTACTATTTCGCTGCTACTAAATGCTTCATTGTTTCGTAAGACGATAGCTTTTTAACACTATCTAGAAAAACTTCTGCTGTAGGCAAATAGTTTCCTTCTTCCGGCCATTTATCTCCAATAACCGGTTTTTCGCTTTTTTCAAAAGCTTCTATTTCATCCAGATATTCCATATAAATATCTACTGTACCTTTTGCATAAGAGTTTAATACTGCTACGGTTTCTTTATAGCTTAACGAGTCCTTAGGGTATTGCCATGTTGTAGCTCCCATAACATCTCCAAGCTTCCAATCGCTTTTTGCAGTTTGAGCATGATCGTTATGGCAAGTCACACACGCACCCGCACTTGCTAAATCGACAAACATGGCCGTGTGTAACTTTTGGTCGTCATCATAGAAGAATTGAGGCTTTTGGTCTTTTTTGATCTGCTCGAATAAAACAGCTTGTTGTCCTTCAAATTTATTAGCGGCATTAATAGGAAAGTCAGACCCTAGGTAAAGTCCCAGTGGCACAGGACTTTTCTTGATACTTGTTGCTACACCTCTTAAAAATAAAGCTGGTAACGGTCCTGCTTCAACATCATCTTTTCTCCAGTCTTCATCAAACTTCATCCCCTGTTTCTTTCCTTTTCCAACTATGGCCTTTGTATATAGGGTACGTGTAACATCATTTTCTTTTGCTACCATTTCGAGTACTTCTTCTACCGAAAATGCTTTCTCTGTACCTGCTGAAGCTTTTTTATCTTCTGGTACGCCGCCACAGGAAAAAAAACAACTCATGGTAATAGCTATGATACATATAACACTATAAATTTTTATAATCTTTTCCATAATCTTACTTTTAATGGTTTATAGTTTAACATATGAAGCGCGTATCATAACATCTGCCATAGTGTTATATACTGTTGCCCAAGCCTCTTCTACTTCTGGTGTAAAAGCATCTCCCAAGCCTGTTTTTAAGGTTTTTAGCAACGCTTCTCCAACTGTTTGGTAATGGAACTCCTCTACCTTATAGTCTAAATGACGTTTTCCCAAATCTTGTAAAATCGGTATTAAGGCGTCTAAGTTGTTCAATCCTGCTACGGCCGATCCCAGCATAGACATTAACTTATTACCCTGTATTTTCATGTCTTCGTCACTATTGGGAAATAATGATTGCAAGGCCGGATCCAATTCAAACAGTTTAGAGTAAAATATTTCGGCAGCTTCCGGTGCTATTGGTTTTACCTTTTCAAAAGAATCTTGTACAAGAGTAATTGTTTTTTCTTCCATAATCCATATAGTTGTTTTGTTATACATTATACTTACAAACTCATGTAAGTATTAATACTTAAATACAAAGCAAAACTACTACGACTCTATTGGAATAAAAATGGTTAATAACAGAAGAAAACCTCTTTTTAGAACAGTTTAAAACCTAAAAAAACAACATAAATAAAACTGCGTTTACAACAGGTTTTATTTTAGATTTCAACCTTAACCGAAATATAATAAGGAAAGACACTAATTTCACGAATTATCACTAATTGTAACAGATACTAGTTGTTTACTAAAAAATAAAACAAGTTTATTGATTAGTAAATAAAGTTTGTAAAGGTAAGTATGGGGGAATTTCCATCATATTGAGATTTTATTGGTGTTAATTCGTGTCTTAACACCTCATGATTAGCTGTCTAAGAAAAAGTTATGCTCGCTAATCTCTTTTTTAAGAAGATTGATATTTATAATACCTATTTTTTTACCGCTGGCAGATATAAGCCCTTCCTTTTTTAAAGTTGAAAATACCCTAATAACCTGTTCTTCTGAAGTACCCGCATAATCGGCATATTCTTTTCTGCTTAACGGAAGGTTTAAAAACCCTCTAACATCGCCAAACTTTCTGTGTATATAAAGTAAGGTGTCTACTACCCGTTCCCGAACCGTCATTTGAGATAACGACTTCACTTTAGATTCGCTTCTATTAAGCTCATTGGCATAAAAAAGCATTAAATCGTATGTAAACTCAGGAGTTTTATGCAAGGTTTCCTGTAAAATATTTTTTGAAAAATAACACAATGTAGTATCTTCTATAGCAATAGCTCCAATAGAATAATACTCCTCTGTACCAAAACCACGATGTCCTATAATCTCACCTTCTTTAGCAAACCTAACGATCTGCTCTTTTCCATTAATTCCTGTCCTGAATACCTTAACAGTTCCTTTTAAAATGAAAAACAGCCCGGTTACATGTGCACCTTCAATAATAAACTGTTGTCCTTTTTTACATTTAATATTATTCTTATGATCGGGGAAATTTGAACTTTCTAAAACTGGTAAATTTCTTTTTATTAAGCAGTTAGAATTATCGCATGAACTGCAAGTTACACCAGACAACAACCTTGCTCTTGACTTAGCGTTATATGTTGTTTTTTCTCTGGCTTGCATATTTTAAAAGTATCTTTTAAGATTAAAAAATCTTTTGGTCTTTAAAACAAATATAAGTATTAATACTTATGTTTTTAACCTAGACATGCACTTTTGAGAGATAACCAAAAATCGCTATTCAAATTCACAAGTAGGTAATTTCGGTTATGGATAATTATCATATTCTCAGAATAAAACGTTAATAATAAATTAAAATTGGAAAAGAGTTGTTTTAACCCTCCGAATTCCGATTTCATCGGAATCCACCTCCCTTTAAAAAAGGAAGAAACTCGTTTAGTTGGGAGCTCAACTTGAGCTCTAAAGCAAGATTTACGTTAATTTTTATTTAGTAGAAACGACCTGCTCCTTTTTATTTCTAACAGCTGCTACAACAGCCACAAGGATCATAAATACTGCTAAAACGTAAACAAATGACGGTATAGGCAACGGGTCTCCTGCTGCATAACTATGTAAACCGGAGAGATAATAGTTTACACCAAACGACGTCATTATAATAGCCCAAAAGGCAAACATACTGGCTACATTAAGCACATAACTGTTATTTAATTTTGGAATAAAACGTAAATGTAAAACAATGGCATATACGATAATGCTTATTAGTGCCCAGGTCTCTTTCGGATCCCACGCCCAATAGCGTCCCCAAGATTCGTTTGCCCAAACACCACCTAAAAACGTTCCTACTGCCAATACAAACAAACCAATCGTCATTGCTATTTCGTTAATATAAGTAAGCTCCTTGATTTTAATATCTATAATGGCTTTTGTTTTGGGTGTTTTAAAGATTAAGAGCAACAATGCCATAAGCCCCAAAATAGCAGATAAAGCCAAAGGCGCATAACTACTCACAATAGTAGCCACGTGAATTTTTAACCAGTACGACTTTAATACGGGCATTAAATTGGTTATTTCCGGACTTAACCAATCCAAATAACTAACAAGCAGTAAAGCTCCTGAGAATAGCGTTGATAGAGGCAACGCAAAATCTGATTTCCTAAATGTAATTAGTCCGCATAATACCAATACCCAAGCTACAAAAATGAGCATTTCATATCCATTACTCCAGGGCGCATGTTGTGCTACAAACCAACGCAGCAAAATATTTCCTGTAAAACATAAAAAGGACACCAATGTTAAAATAATAAATATATTATTTAAAACCTCTGTCCATTTTTTCTGCGAAAACATTCTAATAATGGCTAAAACCAACAGAACAAAACCTAAGGTAAAAAACACCTGAAACAGCCAGAAGTTTATATTTGCTTTGTTATACCATAACTCAGCCTCAATACGCTCTGGTGTTGGTATAACCTCGGCACCTAGAACCTCTTGATACTTTTTAATATATTCTAGTTTTTCGTGAGCGCTCTCATAGTCATTAATAGCTATGTCATTAAAATATGTCGGGATAATTGTTTTTGCAAACTGACCATCTTCATCTGGAAAATCCTTAAAATGATGTGTATAACTAAACCAAGTGTTATTAGCATCATTTTTGTTAGGGAAAACTTTCAGGTAATTCCCTATAAAAACATTGTAAAGAATATTGAAACGTTCGTCAATTTTTAAAACTTCTTTATCAAACTCATTACGCTCCGAGGGTTTCTTTTTATTAGCCGCTTCAACTTGACTGGTTAACATGTACGCATCGTTTTCATCTAGCAAATTGGTAAAGGCTATTAAGTTGTTTTTACCTTTAGGAATGTTATTGAACAGGGTTCCTGTTTTAGCAAAATCTACTTTTATAATGGGTACGCGCTGCCATACTTGAGGCAACATGTGCATGGCCAAAAAGGTTTGGTTGGCATCTAGCACTATTTTTTTATTATCGAGAGGATAAGTGAATTTAGATTTTCTGGAGATTTTTCTAAGAAATTCCGATGCCAGAGTGTTTATAGGTTTTATACGCCCATCTAAATCCTGTACCAAAAGCCTGCCGAAGAAATCGGCATGATTTTTATCAATTTCCTGACTTTCTAAAGCCTTTTCAACTGCTATAGTTAACGAATCTGTTGGCGTTTGTGTAAAACCATAGGTTGCGCCAAAAAGAAGCAGACAAGCCGTTACAACAGATTTCTTTTTGAGTTGTTTTAATTTTTTATTGATGAATTTAAATCTTGAGTTTTTTCCAAAAAAGGTAAAAAACATACCAACGATCATTAACAAATACCCTAAATAGGTTACATTGGTGCCTAGCCAATCGTGGTTAACAGAAAGTACAGTTCCTTTTTCATCGGTATCGTAACTGGCTTGAAAAAAACGGAAGCCTTCATAATCTAGAACATTATTCATAAAAATTCTGAAAGGTGTTTTCGTGTTATTATCTAGAATGGTAACCTCGCTAGCATAAGCCGAAGGACTTGAAGACCCAGGATATCTTTCCAATTGAAAATCGTCTAACTGAATTGAAAAAGGTGTTTTTATAGCTGCTGCACCATAAGAAAGCACGACTTTTGTTCCATTAATTTCTATATCGTGGTGCGTCGGTAAAAAGCCTTGCCTGTATAGAATATTTACGGGCTGTTTTTCACCATCAACAGATACGTTAACAATTAACGCATCATCTTTAGTTTTATCGTTGTCCTTAGGTTTATCTGACACACTTTTTAATTGAAACTTTCCTTTTTCGTGATAAACCAGTGGCACAAAAGAAATATCGCCATCTCTATATAAAGTTCTTAATGTAATGGGCTGCAAGCTATCTTTAACAACTTTCCCTGCTTGTTGCGAAGACATGATAAAAAAGTCTAAATCGTGCGGTGTTTTAATACTAAATGCGCCATCCTTTTCTAAAATATTAATAATGCCTTCCTTATTGGAATTAAAGCCTATTTCATGTTGATGTTGACCTATCTTTTCAATTTCACCTTTTTTAAGGTACACTGTATTTCTACCATTACCAACGGTTACAACCATTTCTAAAAGCGGTTCGCCCGAAACACTATCGTTAACTATTTCTGGAACAGCATCTGCAATAAAGTTATTATATGAAATAATGATAGGCTTATCATTAAAACGCGTTTCTATAGTAAAGTCATTATTACTTATAGGTGTAAACGCTAATTTTTCTTTTACGGTCTTGGTAGTGGTGCCATCACTTATGGTTGCCGATAAAAAATTGGTATCAGATATTATGATGTTAGATGATGCGCCCTCTCTAATCCTCATAATACCTCCATAAGAGGAATATCTTGTAATACCAGCCCCTAAAATAATAACAATAAAGGCTAAGTGAAACAATAATGTTGCCCATGCTTCTTTACGCAATAAATTATATTTAAAAATGTTAGCTACAAACGAGATAGCTAGTCCTGCCATAACAACTTCGAACCACCAGGCATCATAAATAGCAACCCATGCAGTTGCTGTACCAAAGTCATTTTCTACGAAGGTGGCAACTGCCATGGCAATTGCAAAAACTAACAATAGCAATAATGCTAAACTTGATGATGATAGTAATTTATATAATTTTTGCATGAGATTATCTTAAAAAAGAAGAGGCTGTCTCCAAAAGTAAGTACAATGTCATTTCCTGACAAATTAAACTACAACGACTTTAGAGACAGCCTCTTAATATTAATTACAACAAAGGCAGGTTATAAAAACCTTACTTGTTCATTGATACTTTTTGAGCACCATAGCCAGCTTCACGTGTTTTCGCTTCTTCTAACCATTGTGGTACTAAGTTTTGTTTAAATGCTTCTTTATCTGCTTTCATTTTTTCAACATCTAAACCAATATATTCTTGAGCTTTTTCTTTAGTTGAAATATCCGGCATCTCTACTGGTTTGTTATGTCCAAGTTCAGATAATAAACGTGCAAGTTTTAAACGTCCTTCTTGAATAACCGTAAATGCACTACCCATTACTCGAGCTGTTTCTACTGGAGAGTGGAACGATGCTCCGTGTGCTGCCGCAGAATAATCCCAACGCCACTGCGCATGACGAATATCCATTAAGATATCTTTCATTTGCTCTTCTGTTGCTCCTAAGTCCCAAGCTTTTTTAGCTTCTATATGAGCCTTAACAATGAAATCTTCTAATTTTAATCTGTTTTCTGCTGCTTTACGCTGACGCTCGTAAACGTTTTCTTTTAACTTATCTGCATCTTCTCTATGACAAACCTGACATGCATTAGCCACATTGTTTAGAGGTGATTGGATATGGTGATCTGTGAATTTTTGTCCACCCTCACTCTTATAAGGCATATGGCAATCTGCACAAGATACTCCTCTATCGGCATGCACACCTGTTAAATAAGTCTCGTAACCTGGGTGCTGCGCTTTAAGCATTGGTGCACGGCTTAACTTGTGTGTCCAATCTTTAAACCCTATATCGTCATAATATTTTTCCATGGCTTCAACAGACATACCATTCTTCCAAGGGAATTTTAAATAAGGAATACCTTCTTTTCCTGGTAATTTCTTATCGAAATAGTACTCAACATGACATTGTGCACATACCAAAGAACGCATTTCCTGATGGGTGGCCTGATTGATATCTTTACCCATTTCTTCAAACGCTTCTACTAACGCTGGTCTAGAAATGGTTAACTTCATAGTTTTAGAATCATGACAATCGGCACAACCAATAGGGTTAACGACCTCAGCTCCTTTATCGGCCCATTTTCCTGAGTAAAATTCATCGATACCATTTTCGTTCATTAAACGCGGTACATCCGGACTTTTACAAGTCCAACAAGTAGCTGGCATAGGACCATCTCCTTTTCCTTTAGGACCTCCTGTTCTTAAAGAATTTCTTAAATCCTCAATAGCATATTGGTGTCCTCTACCCTGGTTATAGTCTTTTGCAAATCCATATCCAGCCCAAAGTACGACTAAACGTGAATCTTCATGCAATACATCTCTCATAGCAGAGCCTCCTTGTTGCGAAGCGAAATCTGTTTCTGCTGTTTGCAAAAACGATTGGTATTCGGCTGGGTAATTTTTACCCCACTCTTCGTTTCTAGGTTCGTTTTCGCTAATTTCAACTTGCGGTACGTATTTGTATTTGGCTTCGTTTTTTCTGTTAACAATACTAGATGCTAACAACCCTAGTAGAAATACGACTACTGCGGTAACGATAAATAATACTTTGTTTTTCATTTTTGTTGTAAATTTATTTGTCTGCTATTTGTTTTTCTAACCAATCTGGTATAACGGTTTCGTCTGTGTCTGTTGGAATTGGTGCTATATTATTTCTAATTGTTGATATTCCGTGTACTGTACCATGCGGTACTTCTTGATGACAGCTCCAGCATTTTCTCTCTGTCCTGTTTTTTGCATGATCATCAATCCAACCGTCGTACTTTGTTTGTGTTACTTGTTGTACATGGCAACGAATACAATTATTTTGCACAACTTCCTCAGACTCCTCCCTCATAAACATCACTTCCGGTTCTGCTCTTAAAGTAAATACGGAAGCATGAAACAAACCATCTTTTGCCTTAAAATAGTACTTGTTAAATACATTGTTATGTGGTACATGACAATCGTTACAATTTGCCCATTCTCTATGCGAACTGTGCATCCAACTATTATAAACGGGTGTCATAACATGGCAGTTTACACAAGCTAGGGGATTGTCTGACATATAAGAAACCACCTCGGCTTCTTTTGCCATAAAAAAGCCTAACCCGGTAATTACTGCTATTAAAAAAACCGCAACTGTTCTCCATCGCGATTTTTTATCTGGTAATATGTTTTTTTTGAGGTTCACTCTATGTATATATTTTTAAGTAAATGATTTTGCTCTATAACTATAAAGTTGGTTTAACTAATAAATCAGCTTCCGGAATAATGAAATTTAAATTTTCAACCGGAAAAAATCGATGACTATCTTCAAACAAAACTTTAAATTGTGTCATTTTTTTGACATGATGAAGGTGGTTTAAGTAATTTTTTATAAGCATAAAATACACATTTAAACTTAGGTGTAAATCTCTTGTTTTTTTAAAATAAATAAGCTGACATATATCATATTCAGTGATATTTTTTAACGCTTTACCCTGCCCTATTTTCTAAAAATACGAAACATTTTTCACATTTATTTTTTATATCTCAATTTTCCTAATTCTATACCTATAGCTGTTTTAGCTAGTATTGTAAATACAAAGGCTCCAAGTGCCCAAATTCCTAACGTAACCCCTATTTCAATACCAGTGGGTGTATACTCTGCTATTTTCCCATAAGGCCCAGGTATAAAGCCCGGTACAATAAGTCCGAATCCTTTTTCGATCCAAATGGCAATAAATAATATAAAACAGCAGAAAAATAATACTTTAAAGTTGTTTCTAAGTTTATGGAATGTTAACAAAACGGTTGCCAGTACATTTAAAGGAATGGCTGTCCAGATCCATGGTAGTAATGCATCTTTACCATCTAATCCAAAGAATAGATAGTAGGCACTTTCACTATGATGTGTTGGTGCATAAAACTCTTTGAATAGTTCTGAAATTAGCATAATTAAATTTATTTGAGCGGCTACGGTAACTACCATCGCTATCTTTTTGATGGTCTTGTCTTTAACTTTAAATTCCGTAAAGTTTCTAATAATGGCTAAAACCAGTATAATTAGTGCCGGACCTGCTGCAAATGCCGAAGCTAAAAATCGAGGTCCAAGCAAAGCATTATTCCAGAACGGACGCGCCTGTAACCCTTGATATAAGAAAGCAGTTACCAAGTGAATAGCTACAGCCCAAAAAACAGATAAAATTGCTCCTGGGATATAAACATTCGGTTTTGATTCTTTACCTTGATAATGTCTGAATAAAATATAAAACGGAATGGTTATGTTTAAAAACAGATAGCCGTTAAGTACCAACACATCCCAAGTTAACATAGAGTTTGGAAAATTAAAGACTCCAATACCCGGAATCATATGCCATAATACCGAAGGTCCTCCCATATCTGCAATTACAAAGGCCAAACACATAATAAGTGCGGCTACAGCTAATCCCTCGCCAATAAGCACGGCTTGTTTAAAGTCTATATCTTTTAAAACATAGGTTGGCATGACGAGCATTACTGCTGCAGCGGCTACACCTACTAAAAAAGTGAAATTAGAAATGTACAATCCCCAACTCACTCGATCTGTCATACCGGTAACACTAAGTCCATGCTCTAACTGAATGGAATAGCAATACATTCCGGCCAACATAACAAAAGTTAAAAATGCCATCCATAAATGGTATTTTTTAGAACCATGTGTAATAGTATCTAAACTGTCTTTAATTAAACTTCCAAAAACTTTTAATCGTTTCATCTGTTTTTATTTATTTTTTTAATTAGGCTAGACCTATCTGTCTAACTTAAATGATGTTAGTCCATGAAATACCAGAACTTAGGTTCTGTACCTAAATCCTCTTTTAATCTAAATACTTTCTTGTTCTCTAAAACCCATCTAATGGTACTATTTGGGTCTAACAGGTTACCAAAAATACGGGCACCAGTAGGGCAAGCTTCAACACAAGCCGGATTTTTACCAGCTCTAGATCGTTGTACACAGAAAGTGCATTTTTCCATGACTCCTTTCTTACGCATACGGTTTCCTAAGTAATGTTGATTTTTATTAATCTCTGCTTCTGGCACTTCTGGTTTGCTCCAGTTAAAACGCCTGCCATCATAAGGACATGCAGCCATGCAATATCTACAACCTACGCACCAATCGTAGTCTACTACTACCAAACCATCATCTTCTCTCCAGGTTGCTTGCACGGGACATACTTCTACACATGGTGGATTATCGCAATGGAAACATTGTGTTCCCATATAAAAATGCCCTTGTGCCGGTACTTCATGATAGTAATTGTCATCAGCTTCATTAAAATTGAAACCTTTACCATCTTTCATTTCATGAATTCTAATGTATTGCATCTGTGAGTTTCTGTCTTGGTTATTTTCCTCAACACAAGCATTTACACAATCCATGTACCCTTGACATTTCGAAATATTAAAAGCATAACCAAACAACACATCTTCTTCTGCATTTTTAGAAGACATATTAATGGTTTTTCCTGTTCTTAATTGATACGAACGCACCAATCTATCTACAGTTGCTCCTTTTTCTTCATCGGTCATCAATTTATAGTTTCCTTTAAATTGTTCTTCCCAATCTATTTGTGCTTTTTCTTTACTTTCATCTCCACTAATTACATTGCAGGACGTACTTACCGCACCTGCTCCAATTAGTAAACTTGCTGTTAACTTTTTAAAAGCGGAGCGTCTGTCCATTTTTACATCAAAAACCTGGTCGAACCCATCTTTGGTTCTTTCTTCTCCAATAGAAGCGTTTATTGCAGCAGTGGTAAATTCTTCATCCGTCATATGATGGAGAGAATCTGATGCCGAACCACAACCTCCTGAAGTTTTTCCACAACTACAAGAGCCTGAAGCTTCTTTTGTCTTCCTACCAAGATTTAATGAAAACCATTTTTTGTTATTATCACTCATACCTAAATATTATTAATGCCATAAATGGTGTTTACTAATTTCTTTCTTTTACTTTTTGGGTATTAAAACGTGCCGGCCACCTCGACTCGAAATGAGGTTTGTGTGGATCGTGACAATTCACACAGGTCATAGATGCTCTTGGTGGTGCCCATCCTCCAATACGTTTACCATGTGCACCGCCTTTCCAATCTTCAAATTGTTTGGTGTGGCATTGGTTACACAGATTATAACTTCTATTAAAATCTATAGTATTCCCTGTTAAACTGGTTAAATTATCCATATTACTTCCGTCGTGGCAAGTAATACAGTTCATGGTGTTCGCATTGGCATGATCTAATTTAATATCCCAGTGCGCTTTTTTAATATCTTTACTATGCATTTGCGATACGGGTTTCGTATGACACTCGGTACAGTTATAGGATTTTATCTGACTTTTTCGCTCTGGAATTAAAAAGGTGTGTTCGCCTTCGGTAACTTCAATGGTTTTTATATCACCTATATAGGCTTCAGATGATATTGAAGTACCTTTATAATCTTTGCTTTCTGCTTCAATTTTATCTGTAATGCTGTGATATTCGCTTTCATGGTGCTTACAGGAAAAAAACGCAAGTAATAAAAACGATAAACAAACTATTTTATTCATACTATTTATATTATTCTTCATTACCAGCTCTTTTAAATGTTGCTACTGCTGTCATCTCATCTGTGTTTGGCACATGACATTGTCTGCAATTAACACGTTCTGGATGCGACACTCTTATTTCTCTTGGAGCACTTGGTCCTGCATGACAAGACAAGCAATTTTCCCGCAATTGAATTTGATGTGGAATCATTGGAGGGCTTCCTAGTAAAGCATTATTAACACCTGCTTTAGGAGCCACAACACTTGCATAAGTACCCGACTTGAATAATGATTGCGTATTTTGCTCTACATGACATTGTTTGCAGTTTACCAGTTCCGGATGCGGCGTTACGGGTGCATAGGCTTTGAATTTTTCAGTAAACCCGCCATTTTCATGACATTTTAAACAGCTTTGCCCTCCCATGTTTTGATGCTCATCTACCGGATGAGGAATACTGGGTGGCGCACCGTGATAAGCTCTGTTTTTGTAATATGTATTTAATGACCTTTCATGGTTCTTGTCTACTGGCATATTGCTATAATCTATAGCATGTTGGGAACGTTTGAAAACTCCTGACTCTGAAGGAATAGCAGATACATTACTGTTTTCAATGGGAATATAGGCGTCTTCAAGACCTATTTGATAACTGTAATTCCAAACCACAATAAAGGCTATGAATAGAATTACAAATAACGATATGATACCTAGTCTTTTTTTCATTGTTATGCTTTTTCGACTTTAACAGCACATTTTTTAAAGTCCGGTTCTTTTGAAATCGGACAGAAAGCATCCAGCGTAACATCGTTAATTAACATGTTTTCATCAAAGAAAGGCACAAAAACCTGTCCTTTGGTTGGCAATCCTCTTTCGTTTATTGAAGCTGGCAATACACATGAGCCTCTTCTGGAACTTACCTTTACCTTTTCTCCATTTCTAATTCCCAGACTTTTGGCATCATCTGGATGGAACTCTATATAGGCAGCGGGCATAGCTTTGTGTAGTACTGGAATTCTACGGGTCATGGAACCTGTGTGCCAATGTTCTATAACACGACCCGTATTTAACCAGAATGGATATTCTGCATCTGGAGATTCTGCTGCAGGCTCATACGGACGTTGCCAAATAACAGCCTTCCCGTCTGGTTTTCCATAAAAATGGAAATCTTTATCGTTACTACAAGCAGGATCATATTTAGCATTAAAACGCCATTGCGTTGATTTTCCATTTACATAAGGCCAAATAGCCCCAGATTCCTTTTTAAGAACTTCTAAAGGTGCCATACCATGTTTTGCGCCTTCATGAAATTGAGTGTATTCTTTGTAAATTTCTTCTACGTGATTTTCTTCACTGTAAGGAAATAAATCACCGAATCCCATACGTTTTGCCACCTCAATAGTCATCCATGCATCAGGGGTTGTTTCTCCCGGTCCATCAACCATTTTATCCCAGTGTTGTGTTCTACGTTCTGAATTTCCGTATAATCCACTTTTTTCAATATGCCAGGATGCTGGTAATATAACATCGGCTACATCCGATGTTGGTGTTGGAAACACATCTGAAACTACAACAAAACAAGATTCTTTCTCCATTCCCGGACGGTAACGACTTGTTTTTGGTAATGACACTAATGGATTTGTAACTTGTGTCCAAATAAATTTAATATCTCCGCGATCTACTGCCCTAAACATTTCCGTGGCATGGTATGTAGGTTTAGCAGGGATTCTTTCATAAGGGACTTTCCATATCTTAGCTGCCAAACGTCGGTGTTTTTCATTCATTACAACACCTTTTGGTAATTTATGAGTAAAGGTTCCTACCTCTCTGGCCGTACCACAAGCAGAAGGCTGACCTGTTAAAGAGAATGGTCCGTTTCCTGGTTGTGAAATTTTACCTGTTAATAAGTGGATGTTATACACTAAATTATTCATCCAGGTACCTCTGGTGTGCTGGTTCATACCCATACACCAGTAAGACACTACCTTTTTATTAGGATCGCCATAAATAGCAGCTAAATATTTAATATCCTTTACAGATACTTTAGAGTATTTTGCTACTTTCTCTGGCGTATAATCGTTTAAGAATTCTTTATAAGCTTCAAAATCTATTTTAGTAGGCTTATCTTTAAACTTAAATTTATCTTCTACTCCATATCCCATGTTTGTTAGTCCTTTATTAAAACTCACATGGTTTTCTACGAATGATTTGTTTACCCAACCATTATTAATAATCTCATAACAAATAGCATTAGCAACAGCTAAGTCTGTTTGAGGTTCGAATAAGATTGATTTATTAGATGCTGTACTGGAACGCGTTGTTCTGGTGGCGAAATCTATAATTTTTGCACCTCTCCTATTTTTTTGTTCCAGCATTCTTGAGAATAATACGGGATGCATTTCTGCCATATTATTTCCCCAGGTAATAAAATAATCCGCGTAGTCTATATCTTCATAACATCCCATCGGTTCATCTGCCCCAAAAGTGGTTAAAAACCCTGCCACCGCACTTGCCATACATAAACGGGCGTTACAATCCAGGTTATTAGTACCGATAGCGCCTTTCATTAATTTAGAAGCTACATATCCTTCTGGAATAGTAGATTGACCAGAAGTATACATGGCTACAGAATCTTTACCATGTTTCTCAATGGTTTCTTTCATTTTGCTAGCAACAAGATCTAGCGCTTCATTCAATGGTGTTTGTACGTATCTTCCATTTTTCTTAACCAGAGCATGTGTTAATCTATCTTTGGCTTGAGTACACATTATTTGATGATAGCCCTTTACACAAAGTAATCCTTTGTTTACGTCACAATTAGGATCTCCTTTTACCGCTACTGCTTTTCCGTTTTCGGTTCCTACTAAAATACCACATCCTACACCACAAAATCTACAAGGACCTTTTTTCCAATCTAGATTTGCACCATCGGGGATACCTTCCTCCTGTTCACTAGCAAATAATATTCCAGGAAACATTGTTGCCGCTGCCGTCATAGCAGATAGCGCTGCCATCTTTTTTATAAAACTTCTTCTGTTTGATAATGAATTGTACATATGCTTGTTAATTTTGTGGACTATTAAAACCTGAAACCATTGCTAACAATTTTAGGCTATCTATTTTTTCTATTTTTTCTTTGAGGATTTTATCGGAAGCATCATCTGGAGTATCTGTTACTACCACCAAAACATCTTCGTTAGTAGCTGGCGTAACCTCACATTCTTTTAATGTTGACAATGCTTTTATAAGGTCATCTTTTTTACCTTCTTGGGGATGCGCTAAATAACTTTTTATAGGCATAATAATTTTGGTTAGGTTTTATAAAAGATAAAAATATCTTAATTAGGAGATACAAAAACTGATAAATATCATAGAAAAGATGGGGTGAAGTAATTTATACTTAATCTAAATAAGTCTTCCTTCGGATCCTTTTAAAGATATGAAAAAAACTGATAAATATCATACACAAATAAAAAGCAGAATCGTTATATTTGCCAGAACATAACGCTATAGTACATGATAACTATTAATGAAGCTTTAAATGCTGTTAAAATAAATATTAGTCCGCTTTTAAAAGAAGCTATTAAACCTTTAGAAAGATGTGGTGGCTACCAGTTGTCTAAAGATATTGCTTCACCAATAAACATGCCTCCTTTTAGGCAATCGGCAATGGATGGTTATGCTTTAAACTTACATAATGATTTATCGTATACATTAATAGGAGAAGTAAAAGCAGGTGATAATCATCAGCCTACTTTAAAGCCAGGAGATGCAGTTAGAATATTTACAGGAGCTCCGGTTCCTGAAACTGCTAATACTGTTATGATGCAGGAAAAAGTTGCTACTAATGGCTCTAAAATAACTATAGAAAATGATGTGCCTATAGGTCATAATATTAGACCGATGGGAGAACAAGTTAAAACTGGAGACATTGCTTTAAAAAAAGGTACTAAATTAACACCCGCTGCCATTGGTTATTTAACATCATTAGGAATTACCGAGGCTGCTGTTTACAAAAAACCTTCTGTTGCATTAATTACTACTGGGAATGAACTTATTGAAGCCGGCGAACCATTAGCTTATGGCAAAATATACGAAA
Organism: Flavivirga eckloniae; assembly: GCF_002886045.1. NCBI lineage: Bacteria > Pseudomonadati > Bacteroidota > Flavobacteriia > Flavobacteriales > Flavobacteriaceae > Flavivirga > Flavivirga eckloniae. The sequence continues at coordinate 586,123 of NZ_CP025791.1, forward strand.
GTAACTCGAAAATGCTTTTAAATGCTTTATATAATCTTAAATTTTACGATGTTACTATTCATAAAGTTGAAGACGATTACATCAAAACAAAAAACAAACTCGAAACTGTTATCAATAATAATGACCTGGTAATAGTTACGGGTGGAATTTCGGTTGGTGACTACGATTTTGTTGGCAAAGCGCTTAAAGAATTGCAAGTAAAAGAGGTATTTTACAAAGTAAAGCAAAAGCCAGGAAAGCCTTTATTCTTTGGAAAAAAAGAAGACACAGCCATATTTGCTCTGCCAGGTAATCCGGCTGCTGCATTATCTTGTTTCTATGCTTATGTGTATATCGCGCTACAAAAAATGATGAACTACAATACGATCGAATTACCTCGTATTAAAGCAAAGTCTATGTCTGAATTTGTGAAACGAGGTGATAGACCACAGTTTTTAAAAGCGATATATAATGATAATCAAGTTGAAATATTAGAAGGACAAAACTCATCCATGTTACAAACATTTGCGCTTTCAAATGCGTTGGTTTTTGTTCCTGAAGATGTTTCTATCATTAATTTAAATGACGAATTAGAGGTTATTGTATTACCAGTATAAACTAAGATTATGAGCTATAAAATAAAAAGTAGAATATGGATTGAATCTGAAGACAACGTACTGCTGGGAGAAGGTCGTGTACATTTATTAAAAGCTATACAAAAGGAAGGCTCACTCTCAAAGGCAGCAAAATCTTTAAACATATCCTACAAAAAGGCATGGCAACTTATCGATTCTGTGAATAAATCTGCAAAAAAGCCTGTAACTATAAATAGTATTGGTGGTAAAGGCGGCGGCGGTGCCGAACTTACTGAATACGGACAGTCACTAATTAATGCTTTTGATGAGATTAACAAGAATTGTTGGGATTTTTTAGATAAGCAATTGGCTAAGATTGAAAGACTCTGAATATAAATTCCAAACACCAACCACTGAATACAGAATACCAAAAACAACAAATGTTACAAACAGAAAACATATACATCTTTTTAATCATACTTCCCGTAGTATCGTTTTTGTATTCTAGTGTGGGGCATGGTGGTGCTAGCGGGTATTTGGCTCTGATGGCGTTGTTTTCTTTTGCTCCAGAAAGTATGAAACCCACTGCCCTATTGCTAAACTTATTTGTTGCTGGTATATCGTTTTACTATTATTATAAAGAAGGTTTTTTTAACAAAAAACTATTCTTATCGTTTGCAATTGCCTCAATACCACTAGCCTTTATAGGCGGTATGATTGAAGTAGATGCCTCCATATATAAAAAGATATTAGCTGTTCTATTAATTTTTGCCATATTAAAAATGCTTAATGTTTTTGGTAAAGAAAACACTTCTATCAGAGACATAAAGCTTTGGCAAGGGCTTGTTGTTGGAGGTGTTATCGGGTTCTTCTCAGGACTCATCGGCATAGGTGGCGGTATTATTTTAACACCTATTATTTTATTACTGCATTGGGGCAAGATGAAAGAAGCCGCAGCCGTTTCTGCTCTATTTATTTGGGTAAATTCTGCATCTGGTTTAATAGGCCAATTAAGTAGTGGGGTTTCCATAGAAAAAGCATCCTTTTTGTTAGTTGTCATCGCTTTAATTGGTGGGGTTTTAGGTGGCTATTATGGTAGCAAAAAAATAAACAATAAAAATTTACAATACATTTTGGCTTTCGTATTAATGATTGCTTGTGTTAAATTATTTTTCACTTAAAATGATAGACAAAAAAAACATAACAGGTATCATTTTGGCGGGAGGAAAAAGCTCCAGAATGGGTACAGATAAAGGTTTTTTAACATTAAATGAGAAGCCTTTTATACAACATAGTATTGATGCCTTAACTCCTTTAGTGTCTGAAATAATAATCGTTTCGGATAATCCGGATTATAATGTTTTAGGCTACGAAAGAGTAACAGACATCATAAAAGATGCCGGACCAGTAGCTGGAATATGTTCTGGATTAGAAGCATCTAAAACCGATTACAATCTGGTTTTAAGCTGTGATATCCCGTTAATTAAAACCGAAGTACTGGAAAAACTTATAGTAAATAGAGATACGGATGCTGATATTATTCAAATAGAAAGTAACGGAAAAACAATGCCACTAATAGCATTATATAAAAAACAATGTCACATAGTTTTTAATGAGCTATTAAAGAAAGACGAAAGACGTTTACGCGTGGCTGTTAATCAATGCCGTGTTAAAAATATTCCTTTGGAATCAAAGGATTATAACACAACCATGAACGTGAATACAAAAGAAGAATTAAAACAATTGGAACATGCTCATAACCATTAAATATTTCGGGCAAATAGCAGAGGTGACTCAGCAAGAAGAAGAATCTTTAGAGTTTTCGGGAGGTTTGATTTCTGAGCTTATAGAACAGCTTTATGGAAAGTACAACCTGTTAAAGGATAAGGATTTTAAAGTGGCGCAAAATCAGGAACTGGTGAATTTAGAAACCGTAGTTTCAGGGAATGAGATTGCATTATTACCGCCTTTTGCAGGAGGTTAGTCATTTCGACCTACTTGTACTGAGCGTAGCCGAAGCATAAACTAAAATCGAGAGGTTTTAAGAAGGTCTCGACTGCGCTCGACCGGACATAGATTAATTGCTTGTATAAAAGAAACTTACAAGTGACGTCAATGCTAGTAGCGCGGTGTATCGAGAACTATAAAATAGAAAACAAAATAACAAATGGCAGGATGAGATTCTTGCCTACACGGGAATGAGTAGATATAGCAGACATATAATTTTATCAGAAATCGGACAGGAAGGTCAAGACAAACTTTCTAAAGCCAAAGTATTGGTTATTGGAGCAGGTGGTTTAGGCTGCCCTGTTTTACAATACCTAACTGCTGCCGGTATTGGCACACTAGGTATTGTAGACTTCGATGTGGTTGAACTATCCAATTTACAACGTCAGGTGTTGTTTGGCACATCGTCATTAGGAGAAAATAAAGCAGAAGCAGCAAAAAAACGTTTGGAAGATTTAAACGATAGTATTTCCATAATCGCTTACCCAGAAAAGTTAACCCATAAAAATGCCATCGATTTATTTAATCAATATGATGTTATTGTTGATGGAACCGATAATTTCTCCACACGCTATTTGGTTAACGATGCTTCGGTTATAACCAACAAACCACTGGTATTCGGATCTATTTACAAGTTTGAAGGTCAGATTTCTGTATTTAATTATAATAATGGTCCAAGCTATCGTTGCCTGTTTCCTACTCCACCAGAAAAAGGGACTGTTCCTAATTGTTCCGAAATAGGTGTTTTAGGCGTATTGCCGGGCATTGTTGGAAGTATGCAAGCTAATGAAGTTCTAAAAGTTGTACTAGGGCTTGGTAAGCCGCTCTCCGGTGAGCTACTTTGCTACAATGCGCTTAACAATCAAACCATCACATTAAAAATAAACAGATCATCATCAGAAATTGAAACTGTTTTAAAGAAGAAAGATAGTTTTCATACTCAATATGTTGAAGAACTTTGCGAAGTAAATCATGGTCTGATTTCAATAAAAGAAGTTATTGATCAAACCAATATTCAAATTATAGATGTTCGTGAACCCCATGAAACGCCTAAAGTTGAAGGTTTAGAAGTCACGTACATTCCATTAAGTGAATTAGAATCGCAGTTAAATAAAATTAATCCGGAAAAGAAAAAAGCAATCTTTTGTCAGTCCGGAATAAGGAGCAAACGAGCTGTTTCAATGTTAAACGATTTTGAAATAAACAATTGCTATAGCATTATTGAAGGGGCTCCGGAGATACTTGAATTAATAAAATAAGAAAGAATCATCTATCAGACCTGTCAGGTTTTTTAAACCTGACAGGTCTGCGAAACACAAAAACACAAAAAAATGGCAGATAAAAAAATAAAAAACGTATTCAGACAAGGCGCTATTTCTTCAGAATTTATTGGAGAATCTATTTATAAACACCAAACTAAAACAAGCATAGGCGCTCACAACATTTTCTTAGGACAGGTACGTGCTGATGTTATAGACAACAAAACAGTTTCCGCTATAGAGTATACCGCTTATGAGGATATGGCAAATGCCAAGTTTCATGAAATTAGAGAAGCTGCTTTTGAAAAATTCGAATTAACCTGCATGCACATATATCATAGTTCAGGAACAGTAAAAGCTGGTGAAATTTGCTTATTCGTATTCGTATCATCACCAAGACGCAAAGTAGTTTTTGAAGCTTTAGAATTTATTGTTGAAGCCATAAAAGCAGATGTTCCGGTATTTGGAAAGGAAATGTTTGAGGACGAATCGCATCAGTGGAAAGTTAATAGTTAATTGTTTAATTGTTTAATTGTAAAACTGTTTAATAAAAATATGGCATACACATTTTCATTTGAAAAATTAAATGTTTGGGTTGACTCAAAAGAATTGGTGAAATTAATTTATTCAGAGACTAAGAACTTCCCATCTGAAGAAAAATTTGGATTAACAAATCAATTGAGAAGGGCATCAGTATCTATAGCTTCAAATATAGCTGAAGGCACTTCAAGGAATACTAACAAAGATAAAGCCCATTTCACCACAATTGCTTTTAGTTCGTTGATGGAAGTTTTAAATCAAATTATAATAGCTAAAGAATTAAATTTTATTGATGAAAATAATTATCAAACCATTAGAGTAGAAATTGAAAAAATTTCCAATAAACTAAATGCATTACGAAAATCACAATTAAACAATTAAACAACTAAACGATTTAACGATTTAACGATTTAACGATTTAACGATTTAACGATTTAACGATTTAACAAATCAACAAAAAATGGTAGACATCACACATAAAAGCACAACCCTAAGAACCGCAGTAGCTCAAGCTATAGTAAAAGTTAGTAAACCAGAAACAATACAAGCTATTAAAAACGGTACCGTACCTAAAGGCAACGTATTTGCCATGAGCAAAGCGGCAGGATTATTAGGCGTAAAACGCACACCAGACATTCTTCCAGACTGTCACCCCTTACCTATTGAATTTACGGGTGTTGAATATGAAATAAACGGATTAGAAATAACGGTATTATTCACAGTAAAAACTATCTATAAAACAGGTGTTGAAGTTGAAGCCATGCATGGTGCCAGTGTTGTAGCCTTAAACATGTACGATATGCTAAAGCCTATTGATAAGGGTATCGAAATACATGAAATAAAACTACTCAATAAAAAAGGTGGAAAATCCGATTTTAGAGATCGTTTTAGAAAAGATTTAAAAGCAGCTGTGATTGTGTGCTCTGATACGATTTCGGCAGGACATAAAGAGGACAAAGCTGGGAAAGCTATTATAAAGAAATTAGAGGACAGTGATGTAACAATTGAAGATTACATCATTATTCCAGATGAAAAAGAAATCATTCAAGAGAAAGCAAAAAGCTATCAGGAACAAAATGTTGATTTAATTATTTATACGGGAGGTACTGGACTTTCTGTTAGGGATGTTACTCCGGAAGCCATCATACCGCTTTTAGACAGGAGGATTCCCGGTATAGAAGAGGCTATTCGCAACTACGGACAAGATAGAACCCCATTTTCAATGCTATCCAGAAGTGTTGCTGGAACGATAAACGACACATTAGTATTAGCGCTTCCAGGTTCAACAAACGGAGCAAAAGAGTCGATGGATGCTATATTTCCATCGGTACTACATATTTTTAGAATATTAAAAGGTGCAAGGCACGATTAAGCACCTCCCTAAATTGCAAAATAGCAATTCGGAAGGTGTCTGAAAAAGTAAGTTTTACGTCATATTGACTTTTTTAGATCGCTTAATAATTATAGGATTTAAAATGAAAGATAAAAAAATATTACAAGATTCACACGGTAGAGACCACACGTATTTGCGTATCTCTTTAACAGAGCGATGCAATTTACGTTGTTCTTATTGCATGCCCGAGGAAGGTGTACCACTATCACCTAAAAGTCATTTAATGACTTACGAAGAAATTTACGAAATCGCTAAAACCTTTGTAGATCATGGTGTTACCAAAATCAGGCTAACCGGTGGAGAACCTTTGGTTAGAAAGGATATTCCTGTTATTTTAGAAAAACTGGCAACGCTACCTGTGGAGTTATCCATTACATCCAATGCTGTTATTATTGATAAATTCATTGACGTTTTAAAAGCTTATGGTGTTAATAAAATTAATGTGAGTTTAGATTCTTTAGATGAAAACAAGTTTAAACACATTACAAGAAGACATGAGTTTAAAAGGGTTTATAACAATATTTTATTATTAATAAAGGAAGGCTTTACTGTTAAGCTAAATGCCGTTTTAATGAAAAATTTTAATGATGATGAAATTATAGATTTTATAAATTTCACCAAAGACTTACCTATTTCCGTTCGATTTATTGAATTCATGCCTTTTGATGGGAACAAATGGGATATGAGTAAAATGATATCTTATAAACAAGTCATGCAGCATGTAAACGAAGCTTTTCCCGAAACTGAGATAGAACGTTTACAGGATGCACCAAACGATACCTCGAAAAACTATAAAATAAAAGGCTACAAAGGCTCCTTTGCTATTATAAGTTCGGTTACTAACCCGTTTTGCGATTCCTGTAACAGACTTAGACTGACTGCAAACGGACAACTAAAAAACTGTTTGTTCTCATCTACAGAATCTGATTTACTGACTACGCTTCGATCTGGCAAACCTATTGAACCAATCATTCAAAAGGCCATACAAGCTAAATTTAAAGTCCGTGGAGGTATGGATACTTTAAAAAAATTACAAGAACCAAAATTGCACTCCAAGAACAGAAGTATGATTACTATTGGAGGGTAAGGGGTTATTACATCAAAGCTAAACCCCTAGAGAATATGTAAGCCCAAAAATAAGTGTATCATATCGTTTGCCAAAACTCTTTAGGTTAAGCTCTACAAACACTTGTATCGGATTTATATGATACAATCCTCTAAATTTAAGTGCGGCAGCATGATTAAAACTACCTGTAGAGAAAAAGAATGAAGAGGTGTCTTCCGCTCTACTTAATACTTTATAGTCGTTTACAATATATCCAACGCCCCCAGTTATACTTAATGCTTCCCAATGCATCAAACGTATATTATAGGTAACGCCAAACTCATTATAAACTTCTGTATTTTCGAATTCTTTTATAAAAAATCGATTATACTCAGCTATATAAGTTCTTTTTTTTATTGAAGGTTGATACTGAAGTCTAATATCAAAACCTACTTCTTCCTGCAAGCCGACACTAATTGCAGCACCCAAACCAAAATCAACACTTCCATTCTCATAGTCTTGAGAAAAGCAAAAAAAAGAAACAAACCATATAAGCGCTAAAAAAATGGTTTTCATCTATTGTATATTAACCATAAAACTTGAATAATAAGGTTTCAAATGTAAAGCAATAATTCATCGGAAACAACTGTCAAGTTGCATTTAGGAAGCGTACTACCAAATGTATAGAGTTAATTAGTTACAAACTTTTTATTGAAAGAAATAACAATAATAGAAGTATGATTACTATTGGCAGTTAGACTAATCATACTTTAAAGCGGGTAATTATAATACTAATTGCTGTTTTTAGTTTAAGCCTAACTATTATTCAATAACTTTTCTCCCGTAAATGCATATTGGTTCCATTTTGGTAGCGGATGGAACTTAGCTGCCTGTACATCTCTAAAGAGCCTTTCCAACGCCACCGATTTATAAAAACTTTGCCCTCCAATAGCATCCATAGCCTCGCTTACTGTTTCAATACAAGCATCAGCTATATTACTTTTTAAGCTTAAAATATCTACCGAGTTATCCTGATCTATTGTAAACTCAAAGTCGTTTGCTATTTCTAACATGGCACGCCACTGCATTTCTGCCTGAATAAATTTGTTGTAAAGCTTACCTATTATATACTTTATATGCTCTTGATTTCTTTGGTATGTTTTTCCTTTTGTTACTGCTATCTCCATAGCTTTTTCTGCTATACCTACGTATACCGACATAATCAACGGCATGGCCACTGTTAAAACAACATTCCAAACTGGGTGAAATATATCCCTATCCCTTTCTAACGCTATAGCAGTTTCCGGAACAAATACCTCTTCAAAAACAAGACTTTGAGATCCTGTTCCTCGCATCCCCATAACGTCCCAATCATCTAAAGTCGATACACCTTCTGTATTCAATTTAACTGGAAAATGCAATACTTTCCATTCGCCTTGTTCATTTAAAAATGGTGCGCTCGTTACAGCAATATCTCCGACAACAGATTGACTTGCAAAATGCTTTTTGGCACTAAAGAGATACCCGTCATCAACTTTTTTCATCTCGCCATTAGAGCCTAACCAGTCTCTAGCCCCAGTACTCACTAACACCAATTGATGTTTAACCACATTTTTTAGCATCGCTTCCCCTACGCCTTTATGCTTGTATTTCCATACAGATGCCGCTATTAAGTGCTGATGCATGGCGAAAGCTAAAGCTGTAGAGGCGCAATAACCTGCCATAATTTTTATAAGCTCACACACTTCTGAATGTGTTGCTCCTCCTCCATTAAGTTCTTTAGGAATCATAACAGAAAACAAATTATGCGCCTTCAACGATTCATAATTACGGTGTACAAACGAGCCTTCTTCGTCATGTACTTTTGCTCGTTCTGCAAACGACTTTCCCAGTTCGTGAATTAACTTTGAATAATCAATTTTAGGTTGCTCCAATATTTCCATGATGTATATATTTTAAATTAACATTGCAAATATCATTCTGAAAAAAAGAAGTAAGTTTTCTAAAAAGTTCAATAAGTTTATTTTTAGGTTCAAATTCCTTTCAAAGAGGAACTTAAGGCAATATTTATTAAATTTGTAACATATGCTATTAGATGTTTACAAGTTTTTCTTAAACCAGCCTAAATACAACAAGCTTATAGGTAACGACTATTTATTTGTTGAATACAAATGCCCTATTGACGTAGAAAAATTTAAATTATGGACAGATACCCCTTTTATAACTTATGTAATTAGTGGTAAAAAGGATTGGACCTCGGTAAATAAAACCTATGCTATAACATCTGGTGATGCGCTTTTTGTTAGGAAAGGTGTTTACAATACCAAACAATACTTTGAGGATGACTACTGCACCATTTTGTTTTTTATAACCGAAGACTTTATTAGGCGGTTTATAACAAAAAATGAGGCATTAATCAAACAAAAAAAAGCCGAACAGGCTAATAGTTTAATCTTTCCTATTGATGTTACCACGTCCTTAAACTCCCTGTTTCTTTCTGTATTCAATTATTTTAGCATGGGAGATAAAATTCCTAAAGATTTAGTTGAAATTAAGTTTAATGAGTTACTTTTTAATATTGCTCTAAATCCATCTAACAATGATCTGGTTTGTTTTTTTAATTCTCTTAAACAAGTTGAAAAAACAAATATTAATGACATTATGATGAAAAACTTTCATTTTGATTTGCAATTAGAAGATTTTGCGCGCTTGTGCGGCAGAAGTCTGTCTTCGTTTAAAAGAGACTTTAAGGAACATTTTAATGAAACTCCAGGCAAGTGGTTAAACAATCAACGTTTGGATTATGCCAAAACCTTACTTCAAAACTCTACGTTAAATATTAATGAAGTATGTTACGAAAGTGGTTTTAAAAACACGTCTCATTTTAATAGCAGTTTTAAACAAAAATTTGGTTACCCTCCTAATCAATATAGAAAAATGCATCTTACTCCATAGTTTTTAAGCTCTGAACTTTACAGAAACAAAGTTGAACTTTTAAGAAAATCCATAGTCTTAATCCGATAATACTTTTGACAAATAATTTAAAACTATTACGTCATGAAAAAAGTATTAATGTTCTCTTATTCAATAATAGCCTATATCATAGGCTTTGCCTCTCTTCTTTTATGGATCGTATCGGTTAGTCATTTAGTACCGGAAATTTCTATAGACCAACCTCAAAGAATGGCATTCTTTCCTGCCCTATTAAAAAATCTTAGCCTGGTAGCTCTCTTTGGTTTACAACATAGTATTATGGCTAGAAAATCATTCAAATCATTTTTAACCAAATACATTCCTAGGCCTATTGAACGAAGTACCTTCGTTTTAATCTCCGGTTTATTGCTCATTCTATTAGTTAATCAATGGGAACCTATGGGAGGACTCGTTTGGGAAGTAACATCTGGTTCTGTACTATTTTATGTTATCTATGTTTTATTCTTTACAGGCTGGGCAATCCTATTTATTAGTTCGTTCTTAATTAATCATTTTGACTTGTTTGGACTTCGCCAAACCTATTTAGAACTTCAAAATAAACCCTACACAAAATTAAAGTTCAAAGTATTTTCATTTTATAAGCATGTGCGTCATCCACTCTATTTTGGGGGTATTTTAGGTTTATGGGCAACACCAACTATGACCATGACCCATTTAATATTCGCTATTGCATTAACCTCATATTTTGTTATTGGAACTCTATTTGAAGAACGTGACCTAAAAAAGGAATTTGGGGAGCTTTATAAATCTTACCAGGCTAAAACTCCTATGTTAATTCCATTTATTAAAAGAAACAAAAGTTAAAATCAATTAAAAGTATAAAGACATGAAAAATCTATTTTTATTAATCGTTAGTGTATTGGCTGTAATCACTATAAATGCTCAGCAAAACAGTATTGCTTTTTTAGATATAAATACTGTCGATTTTCAATTTGAAAAAGAAAGTAACACTTTAACAAACAGTGAAGACAAAAGAGCAAATTCAGGTTATCTGAAAAAAGTATATGCAAAAGAAACTTCTACCGAAGTAAAAAAACTAGAACATCAGGTTCTTAACTATAACATTAAAAACCATTCTATTTATGACGATTCGGAAAAAGCCACTTATCGAGTTGTATTTAAGAAAAAACAAGGTAAAATAACGGTGGTTTACAACAATGCTGGAGACATTTTATCTTCAAAAGAACAATTTAAAAACATCAAAATCCCTTATAAATTAAGGGTCATGATATCAAAAAGCTATCCGAAATGGTCCTTTGCAAGTAATACATGTTCAGTTTTGTATGTTAAAAACAAACATGTAGAAAAAACGTATACTATAAAAATAAGAAAAGGCAAAAAAACTAAAACCTTAAAATTCAATAAAGCATTTAAGCTTATAAAATGAAGTTATAAAAAGAGGCTGCCTGGAAAAATATCATTTTAAATGAAATTTTAAGGCAGCCTCTTTAAACTAAACAAAGTATTAATCAAACTAGGCATCGTTGCTATCAATCGTCTTAATATTATCAAAAGATTCCGCTTTGTCAACTTCTATAGCGTCGCCAGAAAGCGATAAGAAACTATAAAAAGCCCAAATACTTATTAACATATACGGAATGCGTAAAATATCTTTCATCGTTAATTTAGAACCTCTTCGATGTATCCATTTTTCCAGAGGTTGCTCAAACACCCTGTTCATTATATCCTTTGAACCAAAGTATTTTTTTAATCTTATAAAAATCTCTACATCAAACAACCACTTTGTTAAAAATGCTTTATTATATATAATGGGGATGATGTCTCGTCTAAAAACCTTCGCACCACATTGCGTGTCTTTAATAGGTAATTCCAATATTAGAAATACTATTAATTTCACCAATCTGGAGAATAGATTCCTAAACAAATTTTTTCTAATAAACCCTTTTCTTCTAGAACCATATACCAACGACAAATTATCGTAATTATGCAACGTGTCTACCATCTTTTCAAAGTCGTTAAATCCAGTAGATAAATCGGCATCAATAAAGCCTATATACTCTATATTCTGCCTGTTAAACAAGTAACGCGCTCCAGCTCCTACAGCCGCTGCTTTACCAACATTCTTTTTCAAATTTAAAATACTTACTCTTCTTGGCATTTCCTTTTGGATATCGTGTAAAACCTCCAATGTGTCATCTTTGCTTCCATCATTAACAAAACACAGGTGATATTTTTTATGCGATTTTATAAATTCAATAAAAGCATTGGCATTCAATCGACTTCCTTCGTTATAGCATGGTATTATTATCCCCGTTTTCATGACACATTCGTTTTTAAGTTCTTATCCAAATTTAGCTATGACTATTATTTATTCCGGGTAAAATTCGGTGGTTGGTACACTTCTGTAGGTGAATTAATTATCTCTGTTGATAAATACTATTCGTCTATACAAAACTTTGTTATATATTTAAAACGTAGAAAATAGATTACTATTAATGCGTGAAAAGTCGAACAAGTACTTAATTACTGCCATTCTTTTAGGGTTAGCGTTTCATGGTACCTCGGTATTCTTTACTATAGAGAGTACTTACGATGCATTAATACATTTATTCTTTGCCAACCATTACGCCACGAGCTGGCTCGAACCGTGGAACTATTCCTGGTACACAGGCTTTACAGTTATGAGCTATCCGCCATTAGTACATCAGGCTATTGGGGCTTTATCGTTAATAGGAGGATTAAAATTCGGGCTGTTTACTGTTGCCTTCATCGCTATTGTACTATTCGTTACGGGTGTATACAGGTTTTCTTTATTAATGACGTCCAACAGAAAGGTTGCCGGTTATGCGTCTATCTTAGCTGTTTTATCATCATCGTTTGTTGAAACCTTGCATCTATTCGGGCAACTTCCCAGCATTGTTGGGGTGTCTGTTTTAATGCACGCCCTCCCGGAAATTTACTTGTGGTTAAAAACCGGTAAATACAGATACTACTTTACATGTTTATCGCTAATATCTGTAACCGTTACGTCTCATCATGTAACACCAATTTTTGGAATGGTGTTCTTTATATTCCCTCTAATTGGTACGGTTATTATGGATGCTTCAACCGAACAGGTAGGTTCTGTGAAAGACGTAACTATTAAAGTTTTTATTGCCACTTTTTTTAAACTCTTTAAACGTATAGTAGGCTTTGGATTCTCTGCATTATTTATAATTATTGTATGTATTCTCCCTTATTGGATTAATTCCAAGAAAAACCCCATTACCCAAGTACCTATCCCACATGGTTCCAGAGACAATTTTCTAGAAGTAACATCATCTGGGCTGGTATTCTTTTTAATTCCATGGGGGCTTATGCTCATCCTTTTACCTTATATTTTCTATAGATATTACAGCAAACGCTATTGGTTTTTCGGTTTATCTATAACCGTTTCCACTGTTTTGGGAACAGGAGGCACTACTCCCATTCCATTAAAAGTTTTGGGAGAAACTGCATTCAATATTTTAACATTAGATAGATTCACACTTTGGGCTTCCATTATGTCCCTACCTCTGTTTGGGGAATTTGCATACCGCTTTGTGGAAGGCGATTTAAAAGACCTCATACAAAATTGGCTCGGCTCTGTGTATCATAGAATTCTTGGTGGTATTCTAGCCAGTCTATATTTGTTCATGACCATCTTTACGATGAGTCTGGGCTATTTTAGACCTTCTCAGCCACAAAAGATTAAAATGCTTCCTATTGTTAACTTCCTATATCAGGATCAACATGACCATTGGCGTTATATGACCTTAGGGTTTGGTGATCAAATGGCATGGTTATCGGCACAAACCAAAGCCATGTCTGTAGATGGTAACTACCATTCTGCCCGACGGTTGCCCGAACTAACAACACGCCCCATTGAGCGTTTAGAAAACTCAAAATTTAGAGGCTTAGAAGGTATTGGTTCATTACAACAATTTTTAACAACTCCAGAAAAATACCATTTAAAGTATATTTTTTCTAACGACAAGTTTTACGATCCTATTCTGTATTTCTGTGGCTGGCAACGTTTACAACAATTGGAAAATGGTATTATGGTTTGGGAAAAACTAAATGTAGCTCCCGTGCCTTCAATTTTAC